>NZ_JBGONU010000036.1:0-52719 GCF_041439295.1 Vibrio sp. 1F253
AATGACTAGGCTACTTCTCCCTCGCCGCGATTAAAACGCTTTTATCTCGAACAAAGTTTAACCACGAAAGGTCAACGCGCCTTAATTAAGTATATGCATTAATTGATTATTTATTGGGAGCTAGGAGGATATTTCTTTATTTGTATCTAATTATTGAATTCAGGGCTCAATAACGATGTTTCATTGAGAAAATTAAGTCTCAATTTATCGATGTAGGTACTAATTTTTCTCGAACTATTTGACTAGATACACAAAGATTCATGTATATACGTGATACGGGTCACGGCGATATACCAAGTGACTTCACAATTACTTCGCAAAGTAAAAAAATTACCGCGTTGATGATTTCTGGAGCGTAAAATGTACATGGCTCAACCGGGCCATATTGATCATATCAAACAGGTCAATGCTGGTCGTGTATATAAACTAATTGACCTTAAAGGTCCTATTTCTCGTATCGATCTGTCCAAGCAAAGTGAGTTGGCCCCGGCGAGTATTACTAAAATTACCCGTGAACTCATTGAAGCTCACCTTATTCACGAAACGACGGTTCAAGAAGCCACGACTCGTGGGCGTCCTGCTGTCGGTCTGCAAACCAATAACGAAGGTTGGCAGTTTCTGTCGATGCGTCTTGGTCGTGGGTATCTCACTATCGCGCTTCATGAATTGGGTGGCGATGTACTTATCGATACTAAGATTGATATTCATGAACGTGACCAAGACGATGTACTTGCGCGTCTTCTGCATGAAATTGATGAGTTTTTTCAAACTTATGCCGAGCAACTCGATAGGGTAACAAGTATTGCGGTTACGCTACCTGGGCTTGTGAATTCTGAGCAGGGAATTGTGTTGCAGATGCCACACTACAACGTTAAAAACTTAGCGTTGGGTCCTGAGATCTACAAAGAAACAGGTCTACCTGTCTTTATTGCCAATGATACCCGAGCGTGGGCATTAGCAGAGAAGCTGTTTGGTCACTCTCAAGATAACGATAATTCCGTTCTTATCTCGATTCACCACGGTGTAGGCGCTGGGATCATTCTCGACGGTCGAGTATTGCAAGGTCGCCACGGTAACATCGGTGAGCTGGGTCATATTCAGATCGATAGACAAGGCAAGCTTTGTCATTGTGGTAATCATGGCTGTTTAGAAACGGTTGCTAGTTCACAGGCTCTCCGTGAGCAAGTCAAAGAAAGACTGGCTAATGGCGAGGCATCATCACTAACGGCGTTTGAAGATGTCACAATTGAACAGATCTGCGCTGCTGCTGCTGATGGTGATCCACTGGCTGTTGAAGTGATTGAGCAGTTAGGTCGTTACTTAGGTGCCGCGATAGCGATTGTGATCAACCTGTTCAATCCTGAGAAAATTTTGATAGGTGGTGTTATCAATCAGGCTAAAAGCGTGTTGTATCCTGCGATTCAAAAGTGTATCGAAGAGCAGAGTTTATCGGTTTACCATCAAGATTTAGAGCTGGTGGAATCTCGATTCTATAAACAAGCCACCATGCCAGGTGCTGCGCTTGTTAAACAAGCTTTATATGATGGCCAATTGTTAATGAAAGTGATTGAAGGCTAACCCTTTTTTTATCGTTTTTAGCCTTCCTTTAACCCTTTCCATGCACTTAAACTATGTATAACAGCATTTGTTGTACTTAGTTTAAGCATCTGTGTATTTGCGCTTTGCTTTAACCTATCGAATTAGGCTATTGTAGCCACAGTTATTATTTGTCACTAAGGTGTTGTATGTCTGGCGTTTTAAATTCTGTTGATCAGAGAACTAAACTCGTCGGTGAAAACCGTCTGGAACTCTTGTTATTTAGCTTAAATAGTCGCCAACTATTTGCGATTAACGTATTTAAAGTGAAAGAAGTCTTAAAAGTGCCTGTACTCACTCGCTTGCCAGGCTCTCACCATCATATTACGGGTGTTGCTTCTTTACGTGGTGAATCTGTACCTGTGATTGACTTACGCAGTGCGATTGGTTTCCCACCATCACGTGATGAGACTCAAGAAAACAACTTGATCATTACCGAATACAACCGAACCGTACAAGGCTTCTTGGTTGGACAAGTTCGCAATATCGTGAATACGACATGGACAGAAATCCAACCGCCACCAAAGACTACGGGTCGAGCAAACTACCTAACTGCTATCACGCATATCCAAGAAGAAGAGCAGCACAAAATCGTTGAGATCATCGATGTTGAAAAGGTGTTAGCGGAGATCATCGACTACGATGTGTCGATTTCTGACGGTGTTCTAGATCAGCAGTTAGCGAATGAAATGGTTGGCCGTAATGTGCTTATCGTGGATGATTCTTCAACAGCACGCAACCAGATCAAAGGCACCTTGTCGCAACTTGGTTTGAACATTATCGAATGTTGTGACGGCTTAGAAGCACTGACTTTACTTAAGAAGTGGTGTGATGAAGGCAAAGACATCAATCAAGAAATACTGTTGATGATCACCGATGCTGAAATGCCAGAAATGGATGGCTACAAACTGACTCATGAAGTTCGAACTGATCCTCGAATGCATGACTTGTTTATTACGCTAAATACTTCATTAAGTGGTAGTTTCAATGAAGCCATGGTTGAGAAAGTAGGGTGTAATCGCTTTATTTCTAAATTCCAACCAGACCTCTTAGTTGAAGTAACTCAAGAGCGAATGCGTCAGATTTTGTAATTAATGCAGCTGTACGGTTTGTTTCGAATGACCTTGGCGAAAACGTTTGCTAGTATTTGATACAGCATGTTTTTTAACAAAATATGCTCAACTACTAACGTAACTTTTCATGCACAATCTAAGGTAGTTCCTCTGAATGATATGGTTAACGTCTAAAGTCGTCATGACTTTGAGCTTATTACTGTATAGGGAATTTAAGAAAAGACGTACGGAAGCGGACGTTGAGGTATAACTCAACAACTTGAATTTAAGGGAAGCGGATGCTTCCCTTTTTCGTTTCTAGCGTTTCTTGGAGGGCAACTTGATTCGTTAATGAAAATCTCGGGATTTGGTGTTCAAACCAATAATTTCATCGGTAATATCGATGAGTTTACCCGCTATAACATGCACAACTTCGCCTTCCTTTTCTAATATTCCTTGTACTTTTAACGCTTTGGCTGTCAGATAAGCTTGCTGTTGAGAGCGCGCGGTTGCTCCCCATACCACGACATTAATATTGCCCGTGTTATCTTCTAATGTAACAAAGGTAACACCTGCCGCGGTTCCGGGAGCTTGTTTTCCTGTGACTAATCCAACAACCGTGACCATAGATTTGTGTCTTTGCTGTATTAAATCCTTCATGTGTGTGAATCGACCTAATCGTCCCGCTTCTTCTAGCAAAGTGATTGGGTGTTTGTTCAATGAAATTCCGACACTGGTGAAGTCTTCGAGTAGATCTTGCATCTCATTGGGTTTGTGCAGTGCATGTTCGTCATGTCCATCCCCAACATCGTCATAGACTTGGCTAAACAGAGGTAAATCAGAAGCGGAGTCCATGATCGCCCAGCGAGTCTGGAAGCGGTCTCCCGATACGTTATGTAGCGCATTGGCCGATGCCAGTAGCTCGATATCTTTCTTATTCATCGATAACTGTTTCACCTGGCTAGGGTGGCGATAACCGGATTGTGGCCGATTGGCGAGCACGCTTTGAATCCCATGTTCGCTGAATCCTTTGATTTGTCGCAGCCCTAAGCGAATCGCTAAACCATTCTGATGAGCGATGACAGTGTGGTTGTCTTGTGAGGCGTTCACACATACCGGAAGAACTACCACATTGTGTCGTTGTGCGTCTTGTACCAACTGTGATGGGCTATAAAACCCCATAGGTTGGCTATTGAGCAAGGAAGCATAGAAGCATTCTGGGTAGTAGCATTTCAACCAAGCTGAGCAATACGCTAACACCGCAAACGAAGCCGAGTGACTTTCAGGAAAACCGTATTCGCCAAAGCCGCATATCTGTTTAAAGATCTGCTCAGCAAATTCTGTCTCATAGCCACGCTTTTGCATTCCCTCGATGAGTTTGTTTTTAAACTTAAAGACGTTGCCATTTTTCTTCCAAGCGGCCATCGCGCGTCTGAGCTGATCCGCCTCTCCACCTGTGAATCCTGCGGCAACCATCGCGAGCTTAATCACTTGTTCTTGGAATATCGGCACACCCAAAGTGCGCGACAGTACCGACTCCACGTCTTTAGATGGATAACTGATTGGCTCAATACCATCTCGGCGCTTTAAGAATGGGTGAACCATATCGCCTTGAATAGGCCCAGGACGTACGATAGCAATTTGAATCACCAAGTCGTAATAAGTCCTTGGTTTGAGCCTTGGCAGCATGCTCATTTGCGCGCGTGACTCTATTTGGAAGATCCCGACGGTGTCTGCTCGCTGAATCATGCCGTAAACCTGAGGGTCATCCTTAAGGCGGGTGATCTCAGCAATGGTCAGTGATCGCCTGTGAATGCGTTTGATCAGGTCGAAACATTTACGAATCGCAGAGAGCATACCTAACGCGAGTACATCAACTTTCAGCAGCCCCAATGTTTCAAGATCATCCTTATCCCATTGAATTATGGTTCGATCGTGCATAGCCGCATTTTCGACGGGAACCAATTCATACAAAGGCCCAGAAGAGATCACGAAGCCGCCAACATGCTGAGACAGGTGACGTGGAAAGCCGATGATCTCATTAACCAAATGGATAAACTGCTGTCCCTTCAAAGAATCAGGCTGTAGCCCCAATTGAGTGAGCTGAGCCTGCCAACCTAAGCTTTTGTCCCTGCGATTGGTGTTCTTTATAAAGTAATCAAGCTGAGTTTCTTGTAGCCCTAAAGCTTTGCCGACATCTCTGACCGCGCTTTTAAAGCGATATGAAATGACAGTTGCGGCAAGTGCTGCACGTTCTCTACCGTATTTTTTGTAGATGTATTGGATGACTTCTTCACGGCGCTCGTGCTCAAAATCGACATCAATATCGGGCGGCTCATCGCGCTCTTTACTGATGAAGCGTTCAAATAGCACTGAGATTTGTCTTGGGTCGACAGAGGTGATCTCTAGGCAGTAACAGACCACGGAATTGGCCGCTGAACCTCGACCTTGGTAAAGAATGCCTTGGCTTTTGGCAAATATGACGATGTCGTGAATGGTGAGAAAAAAGAAAGGGTAGTCAAGCGCGTCAATTAGCCTCAATTCTTTATCTATGATTTGTTGAATGTCATTAGGTACACCTTGCGGGAAGCGAGCTCGTTTTCCCTTTTCGACTAACATGCGTAGGTAGCTCATGGGTGTCTCACCTTGAGGGATCAGCTCGCTTGGGTATTCGTAGCGCAAGCTGGCTAAATCAAATTCACACAGCTCAGCGATTCGGTTGCTCTCTTCTAGCCACTCAGCTTTGAATATATGAGAGATCTTATTGATACTCCGTAAACAGCGCTCGGCATTAGCGAGTAAGTGACTGCCCACTTCAGTAATGGGACGTTGGTATTTGATCGCAGTGAGTGAATGCTGCAAGGGTAAGCGGTTCGCGTTGTGCATCAGCACGCCACCACACGCTGTTATCGGCAGTTGATGATGTTGTGACAGCTCAACGCAGTAATCTGTGTAATGCTGGTCGGTTTGTTTTAGGTGTCGTTGTAAGCCGATCCAAAGCCGACCTGAATGATGCTGGGAGAGCCATTGCCCCCAGTGTGCGTCTTCATTTTTCTGTTGAGGAAGCCAAAGAATAAAGCAGTGTTTAGCCGACATGATATCCCACTCAGAGAGCTGATAATGTCCCTTGCTACTACGACGTCTCGCATTGGTAATAATACGACACAGCTCGGCGTAGGCTTGTCTATTCGGACATAACAAGACAACTTGGCACTCTTCATTTAACCAAAACATGCTCCCGACAATTTGCTTGAGCGACAGTTTATGTTGCTTTATCGCAGAGTGAACCTTAACGATGCCCGCTACTGAGCACTCATCAGTAACCGCGAGTGCTTTGTAACGTAAGAAGTCGGCCTGTAAAACAAGCTCTTCCGCGTGTGAAGCTCCCTCTAGAAAGGAGTAATTACTTTGACAGAAAAGCTCTGAGTATTGCTGAGACATAACGTAATCTCACTTAACCATTGCGAGTGAAGATGATTGAAAAGGGCGTTTAAATTGAGTAAATGGTGCGGGTTGGCGATTCAACTTTTGTTGGTTAGCTAAATAAGCCGTGCAAAAACCACTGTTTATCTGGTGTTCTAAATACCCATAACCATCGACCGTTTTCACTGTGAGCAATAAAGTAGTCACGAATGATCTTCTCTCCGTCCCACCAGCCAGACACAATGCGCTCAGGGCCTTGAGATAAGGTGACGCTTTCGGTTAAGGCTTCGGGCTCTGGCAGTAAAATACTGGGCCGGAGTCGTTGTTGATGGACGTTGAGATCTATGGTTTTTTGCTCGCTCTCTGGGGGCGTTTGCTTTTTTGCCACAGACTTACTCAGTGTTGGGATCGAATACTGATTGGCCTTTTCTGGCCTTGGATCGTGCAGTATTTTGGGAGTCTGAATACAAGCTTGCCCAAGCTTTGCTTGAAGCAGCGAGAGCAAATCTAGCGCAGCAAGCGTTCCTGTATTGCCATCGAAAAGATCATGGTAGGCGACTTGCGGTTCTCCATGACGAATCAAAGAGAGAGTCAGCCCCTGTACGGGTGCTGTTATCTTCAGTGACTCTAAGGTTAGATGCGTTAGGTTTGCCCATTTGACTGCAAGGTAATCGCCCTGCGCGGAATAAAAAGAGACATGATGGTCGTCTTTATCCCTTAGGTGCAAAGTCAGCGTTAACTCGAAAGCCACTCGGTCGCGCAGCTTCAAAAAACACTCGAGTTGATTCAGTAATTTCAGCAACGGCTTTTCGATAAATAGGATGTTTTCAATATCAAACAACAGCTCCAAATATTGCTGGAAATTCTCTGGTGGGTGATAGAAATCAATTGGGTGCTTGAACTGCCCATTAAGGCGACCGACATAATTCACCAGGTCGATATCAAAGCGACGCGCGACCTCTTGCAAAGGCAGCTTTAATAAGTCTTCAACGGTATTGATACCGACACGGTTCAGGCGTTCCACTTGCTTGGTCGGTAGCTCACTGGAACTCAATGCTTGTTGATTGACCCAAGTTTTCATCTGCTCAATATTGTTTGTTGCTTGATTGATCGCTTGCTTACCCAAAAGGATCGCAGCAAGCGGCGAATAACCCGTAGCGAAGCTGAACTGGATATTGAGCGTCTCCAAGTGGCTTTTGAGCTCATGCCAGTAGTTATCTAGCCCGTCGTAAAGTGACAGCATGTTAGAGGCTTTAATCAACAAACCATTAGGTGGCAATAACGCCATGTCGGAAGTGACCAAATACGCCCATTGAGCGATCTCTTTGAGCTTACTTTTCTCCAGTTCAATACTGTAAGGGTGGACGTGTAAGTTGTGACACAGCGCCGCCGCAGATCCTAAGCCCATACCAAGTGAAATTCCCGATTGCAACGCAGCTGGGTTTGCTTGCAGTACTCGGTGATCTTTTTCATCCACGATGATAATGGGTTGTTCGCGTGAGTCTTCGCTCGAACCCAATTCATTAGAGTTAAACAAGGTATCCAATTGTAGGGATGAGAAATGCAGATACAACCACAGCATACGTTAGCCTTGCTTCGCAATAGGAAAAGCCAGCACAGTGTTACCTGACAAAGCACGATCTAAATTGTCTTCATGAATGACTTTCTCTGTGAGTAACGGCCAGTTGTGTGTCATGTCTAGAATAAAGCTGCCATACGACCAACTGCCTTTTCTTTTCGTGACTTCAACCTTTAACCCTTGGATGTGAGAAGACAGCTTCATGCTTAAAGAAACGGGTAGGGATAACTGATTATGGCTGGTGGTTTTAAAATGAAATTGCAGACACTTGCCCGTTTCGCTTGCCGCTTGCAGGCGCTTGGTTTGGTGAATTTCTAGCTCCGCTCCCCATAGCAAAACAGAATGACAGGCACCACTCTTGAGACACTGCTCTGCGGCCCATAACGCATCGAGATCACGTTGAGGCTGAATAACGAGAATGTTCTCTAATTCAATGCCTTGGTTGCTAAAAAACTCGGCACAGATCTTCCCTGGAGGGTTGATGAAAATGGCCAACTTCTGCGATTTTTGTTGAGCTAAATAAGGAGTGAGTAGACGAAGTTCGCCGATCCCTTGTTGTGTTTCAACCTCAATAACGCCGTGCGTCGGGAAGCCGCCATCAAGCTGTTTATCCAATTGAGGATAGCCTGTCGAAGTGGTGCTGCCTTGCGTTGTTGATTGTAACCCTTTCCAGATTAGCTGGCGGTCTTGTAAGTTTTTTATTAGTTCATGCATAATCAAATACCTGTATATTTATACAGTATATTTAACAATGAAAAAGATGCAAAGCAAAATGACGAAAATCAGGTGAACTAAATATTAGATGGTTGATTTAGATACAAAAAAAGCCGCTATGGAAGCGACTTTTTACTGTTGGTTAATGATATCAGTTACTTAGGTTGAGCATCGATACATTGGCCATTAATGTCTGTCACACTTGGGTTCATTAAGTGTAGGTACAGAGGGATGATGTCGAGTGGCGTTTTTAGCTTATTCGCATCTTCTCCTGGGTACGCTTTTGCACGCATGCGTGTTTGAGTGCCGCCCGGATTAATCGCATTAACGCGGATATCGGTACCTTCAAGCTCATCGGCTAAGATCTGCATCATGCCTTCTGTAGCAAACTTTGAAATTGCGTAAGTACCCCAGAACGCGCGGCCAGAGTGACCAACCGTTGAAGAGGTAAAGACAATACGACCCGCTTCCGCTTTCTTAATGACAGGCAGTAACGCTTGAGTCATTAGAAATTCAGCTTTAACGTTGATTTGCATGACGCCATCAAACGTTTCTTCATCGATTTGATCGAATGGACTTAACGTGCCAAGCACACCTGCGTTATGCAGTAGACCATCTAAACGACCGAACTGTGATTCAATGGTTTCAGCCATGTCGATGTAGTTCTGTTTTGTCGCGCCTTTTAAATCCAATGGGATAATCGCAGGCTGTGGGTAACCAGCGCTTTCGATTTCATCGTAAATCAATTCAAGGTTTTTGACATTGCGTCCTAACAGAATAACAGTTGCACCATGTTGAGCGAAACTTAGCGCGGCTTGGCGACCAATGCCAGCACCGGCACCTGTAACCAAAATTACTTTATCTTTGAGGGCATCTGTAGAGATTGGGTAATCCACTGTGCTTATCCTTCTTTCTTTTATTATGTTCGTCATTCCATTGATGTTTAATCACACAGATAACCGCAGGAATGATGAGAAATTCTTGGTAATCGTGACAAGATGGTTACAATACACTAATTCATACAATAGGGGATATGACATTGGAATTTTTGTTGGACTACGGCTTGTTTTTAGCCAAGATTGCGACCGTTGTAATCGCCATCATTGCAATTTTAGTGATAGCTAAATCTGTGGGTGGAAAATCAAGCGCGATTAAAGGTGAGCTGGAAATCACGAACCTATCTGAGCACCACAAACAAACGATTGAACAACTAGAGCACCATTTACATGATGATGCTTTTATCAAAGCACGTGATAAAGCAGAAAAGAAAGCGGAAAAAGAAAAAGTAAAATCACGTGGCAAAGAAGTGAAGAAAGCAGCGAAAGAGGGGGAGCTTGATAGCAAGCGTGAACCACACCTATTCGTTCTTGATTTTAATGGCAGCATTGATGCGAAAGAAGTGGCTTCATTACGTGAAGAGGTAACGGCGGTTCTGGCTGTTGCTCGTGAAGGTGATGAAGTATTGCTTAAGCTTGAGTCTGGCGGTGGTATGGTTCACGGCTATGGTCTGGCGTCTTCTCAACTTGACCGTATCAAAGCGGCAGGTCTGCCTCTGACTATCTCGGTAGATAAAGTCGCAGCAAGTGGCGGTTACATGATGGCATGTATCGCAGACAAAATCGTATCTGCACCGTTTGCTATTGTTGGTTCTATTGGTGTTATCGCTCAACTGCCAAACTTCAACAAACTGCTTAAAAAGCACGACATTGAATTCGAACAGCTAACGGCAGGTGAGTACAAACGCACGCTTACTATGTTTGGTGAGAACAGTGATAAAGCACGCGAGAAGTTTAAAGAAGAGCTAGAGGAAACTCATGGTTTGTTTAAAGATTTCATCCGTGACCACAGACCTGCGCTAGATCTTGACAAAGTAGCAACGGGTGAGCACTGGTTTGGTACACAAGCGCATGAACTTGGGCTGGTGGATGAGATTAGCACTTCTGATGATTTAGTCGTAGCGGCATGTAAGGACAAAACAGTTCTAGCGATTCACTACGTACAGAAGAAAAAGCTGTCAGACAAACTAGCGGGCGTGGCAGGTAAATCTGCAGACAGCGCGCTGATGAAGCTGATTGAACGTGGTCAAAAGCCGATTGTTTAAGCTTATTGAGTTCTAGTTCTAGTTCTAGTTCTAGTTCTAGTTCTAGGTTTAGTGCCTTACGTTCATTTGCAGACGTTTGAGCCTTAAAAAGAAAGCGCATAAGTCATAAGACTTATGCGCTTTTTTATTGCTCCACTTCCGAGCGGGTGACCACTATGTTGTAGGGGGAGCGGAGTTTTATACCAAGCACTGACTTACTGTGATTGATATTAAATCTTGGCTCCATAGTCATTGCGTTTTGGACAAGTGGTCAGAATCTCTCGATGACCTGTGTCTTTGAGCTCTTCCAGAATCACATCAAAGCCCCATAAGCGATAGAGATGTTTCATCACTTCGTCGTAGCCTTTATCAAGCGGGATACGGCCGTGAGGTACATATTGCAGTGTCATCGAGCGGTCACCGCGAACATCGACATTAAACACCTGAATATTCGGCTCAAGGTTGCTTAGATTGTACTGCGCCGCAAGCTTTTCACGAATTAAGCGATAGCCCGGATCGTCGTGAATAGCGCTTATCTCAATGGTGTTTTTGCGGTCGTCGTCGAGCACAGAGAACAACTTAAAGTCTCGAATGATTTTTGGTGAAAGGTATTGGCTGATAAAGCTTTCATCTTTGAAATTGTGCATGGCAAAGTGCACCGCCTCTAACCAATCACTTCCGGCTAACTCAGGGAACCATTCTTTGTCTTCATCGGTTGGTTCTTCACAGATACGTCGAATGTCTCTAAACATCGCAAAGCCAAGCGCATAAGGGTTTATTCCGCTGAAATAAGGGCTATTGTAGGCGGGTTGAGCAACCACACTGGTGTGGCTGTGTAGGAATTCTAAGATGAACTTATCACTCACCAAGCCTTCGTCGTAAAGGTGGTTAAGAATGGTGTAATGCCAGAAGGTTGCCCAGCCCTCATTCATTACTTGAGTTTGTTTCTGAGGATAGAAGTATTGGCTTACCTTGCGAACAATACGAACACACTCACGTTGCCAAGGTTCAAGCAGTGGGGCGTTCTTCTCAATAAAGTACAGAATGTTTTCTTGAGGCTCACTAGGGAAACGTATCTTGGTCTCTTCTTCCTTACTTTTGTTCTGAGGAACCGTTCTCCAAAGTTCGTTCACTTGAGATTGCAGATACGCTTCACGTTCTTCTTGTCTTGCGGTTTCTTCCGCAATGGAAATCTTTTCTGGGCGTTTGTATCTGTCTACGCCGTAGTTCATGAGAGCATGACAAGAATCGAGAAGTTTCTCGACTTCAGCTACACCGTATTTTTCTTCGCAATCGGTAATGTATTTTTTCGCGAATAATAGATAGTCGATAATCGAGCTTGCATCAGTCCAAGTTTGGAACAGGTAATTACCCTTAAAGAACGAGTTATGGCCGTAACAGGCATGCGCCATTACCAATGCTTGCATGGTGACAGTGTTCTCTTCCATTAAGTAAGCGATACATGGATCTGAATTGATCACGATTTCGTACGCTAAGCCCATTTGGCCGTGTTTGTAGTTTTGCTCTGTCTGGATGAACTTCTTACCAAAAGACCAGTGGTTGTAATTGATGGGCATACCAATACTGGAGTAAGCATCCATCATCTGCTCAGAGGTAATCACTTCAATCTGGTTCGGGTAAGTGTCTAAACGGTAATGCTGCGCCACACGCTTAATTTCTACGTGATATTGTTCCAAGAGGTTGAACGTCCAATCTGGACCATCAGGCAGCATCTTGTCGTTTTTCTTCTGTGCAGATTTGTCTTTCTCTGCAACGTTTGATTTCGCTGTCATGGCAAACTCCCTTACGCAGTCTCTTTCTGGAACAGTTCTCTAAACACAGGAAAAATATCATCCACCGTTTTAATGTTCTTCATGGCGAAGTTATCGAAGCTCGCTTCTAGCTTCTCGTACTCGTGCCAAAGCGTTTGGTGTGAACGGCGCGTAATTTCGATGTAAGAGTAATATTGGCAAGTCGGCAATAGCGTATTGACCAACAGTTCTTTACAGCGAGGTGAGTCATCCGCCCAGTTATCTCCATCAGAAGCTTGTGCTGCGTAGATATTCCACTCATTAGCAGGATAACGATCTGCGACAATTTCTTTCATTAGTTTCAGTGCACTAGAAACGATCGTGCCGCCAGTTTCTTGTGAATAGAAGAACTCATGTTCGTCAACTTCTTTAGCCTGAGTATGGTGACGAATAAACACAACATCGACGTTTTCATATGTGCGATTGAGGAATAAGTAAAGCAGTACGTAGAAGCGTTTTGCGATGTCCTTGGTGGCTTGATCCATTGAGCCAGATACATCCATTAGACAGAACATAACGGCTTGGCTAGATGGAATAGGGCGCTTCTCGTAGTTTTTAAAACGCAGGTCGAAGGTGTCAATAAATGGCACGCTTTCAATTTTTTTACGTAACTCGGCAATCTCTTCTTTTAAACGACTTTCTTCAAAGGGTTGTGCTGGTTCCGTCATTTTAACTTGGTCAAGCTGCTCCATCAGTAGGTTAAGCTCGCGCTTTTTACCTGCTGTCATCGCGGTTCTACGAGCCAGAGATTGCTGCAGTGAACGCACGATTGCGATGTTGGAAGGAATCCCCGCGCTTTGATAACCAGAGCGATGTGTCTTCCATTCGGTGATTTTGTTGACCTGATTCTTCTCTAGATTAGGAAGAGCTAAATCTTCAAAGAGAATATCAAGATATTCATCTTTTGAAATTTGGAATGTAAATTCATCTTGGCCTTCGCCATCAGGGCTTGCGTCACCCTGGCCTGCGCCACCACCTTGACCGCCACCTTTAGGACGTTCAATTTTATCGCCCGTGATGAACTGGTCATTACCTGGGTGAACGCGTTCTCTTACGCCGCCTTGACCTTGGTGAAAGCTTGGCTCTTTGATGTCTTTATGGGGAATAGTGACGTCTTCACCGGTTTCAGTATTGGTGATTGAGCGTCGGTTGACTGCATCGGCCACAGATTCTTTGATTTGCTCTTTATGGCGTCGTAAGAAACGCTGTCTATTCACAGCACTCTTATTCTTGCCATTGAGCCTCCGATCGATAAATTGTGCCATAAGAACTCCCTCTCAGCTGATGTTGCGATCCTACTTTTTATTCGGGTATAAGAGTTATTAGTTTACTAAAGCTATTCGTTCGTTAGGGTATAAAGTTATTGGTTTGTACGAGCTGCCCAATTGAGCAGCTCAATACAGTTTGGTTATGAGGATTTACGAACTCTTAGGTACCACTCAGATAGCAGTCTCACTTGTTTCTCGGTGTAGCCTTTTTCCATCATACGAGCAACGAAGTCGTCGTGTTTTTTCTGATCATCCGTTGAGGTCTTAGCATTGAACGAAATAACAGGAAGTAGCTCTTCTGTGTTAGAGAACATTTTCTTCTCAATTACAGTGCGCAGTTTCTCGTAGCTCGTCCAAACTGGGTTTTGACCGTTATTGTTGGCTTTGGCACGAAGCACGAAGTTCACAATCTCATTTCGGAAATCTTTAGGGTTACTGATCCCTGCTGTTTTCTCGATTTTCTCTAGTTCACCATTCAGAGAAGCACGGTCAAATAGCTGTCCTGTTTCTGGATCGCGGTACTCTTGGTCTTGAATCCAGAAGTCCGCGTAGGTGACATAGCGGTCGAAGATATTCTGTCCGTACTCAGAGTAAGACTCTAGGTAAGCGGTTTGAATTTCTTTACCAATGAATTCTACGTAACGCGGTACTAGGTATCCTTTCAAGAACTCAAGATACTTCTCAGCGGTCTCTTGAGGGAACTGCTCACGTTCAATTTGCTGTTCAATCACGTAGAACAAGTGAACCGGGTTTGCCGCCACTTCGGCTTGGTCGAAGTTAAATACACGAGACAGGATCTTAAAGGCGAAACGCGTTGATAGCCCAGACATGCCTTCGTCAACGCCGGCATAATCTCGGTACTCTTGGTAGCTCTTCGCTTTTGGATCGGTGTCTTTTAGAGTTTCACCATCGTAAACACGCATTTTTGAGAACAGAGAAGAGTTTTCAGGCTCTTTCAGTCTCGATAGGATGCTGAATTGCGATAGCAGATCGAGTGTGCTTGGTGAACAAGGGGCTTTGGATAGCTCACTGTGCTCAAGCAGTTTTTGGTAGATCTTAACTTCTTCAGAGACGCGCAGACAGTAAGGGACTTTTACAATGTACACACGGTCGAGGAAGGCTTCGTTGTTTTTGTTGTTACGGAAGGTCTGCCACTCGGATTCGTTTGAGTGAGCTAGAATCATACCGTCAAATGGCAGTGCAGAAAGTCCTTCAGTACCGTTGAAGTTACCTTCTTGTGTTGCCGTTAGGAGTGGGTGCAAGACTTTGATTGGCGCCTTGAACATCTCTACGAATTCCATCACACCTTGGTTTGCTTTACACAGTGCACCAGAGTAACTGTAGGCATCAGGGTCATCTTGAGAAAAGTGCTCAAGTTTACGAATATCGACTTTACCTACAAGTGAAGAGATATCTTGGTTGTTTTCATCACCAGGTTCTGTCTTCGCGATCGCAACTTGGTCGAGAATAGAAGGGCGCAGTTTGATGACTTTGAATTTGGATATGTCACCACCGAAGTCATGGAGGCGTTTTGCTGCCCAAGGTGACATGATAGAGCGTATGTAACGTTTCTCTATTCCGTACTCTTGTTTCAAAAGCTCGCCATCTTCGTTTACGTCAAATAGACAGAAGGGGTGATCATTCACTGGGCTTCGCTCACCATCGGCAGACAGCACATAGATTGGTAGCTTTTGCATCAGTGCTTTGAGTTTTTCAGCAAGGGAAGATTTACCACCGCCCACAGGGCCAAGTAGATAAAGGATTTGCTTACGTTCTTCTAAACCTTGCGCTGCATGTTTTAGATAAGAAACAATCTGTTCAATCGCGTCTTCCATGCCGTAGAAATCTTTAAATTCACTGTAGCGTGAGATGACACGGTTCGAGAAAATACGACTTAGTTGAGGATCTTGAGCAGTGTCAATGACCTCCGGTTCGCCAATGGCGAGTAATAAGCGCTCGGCAGCATTCGCGTACGCACTTTTATCGTCTTTACACAGCCCTAAGAACTCTTGCAATGTCAGCTCTTCTTCCTTGGCTGCTTCATAACGTGATTGATAGTGGTCAAAAATACTCATAGTCACATTCCCCTTGTTAACCAGTCAAAACTGACGAGCGATTGAAAAATAGGCTCTCCCTACATTTTAAGGTTAGACCCGCTTCGACAATTTTGCTTAACAATTATGTATTTATTTACAATTTTGCGTGTGAAAAACGTAGCGAGCGCAATAGGCAACTTGAGGCGTGTGGAATCGAATTATTTTACATTCGAGCGGATCTAACCGTTTGTTTTGTGATTTTAGGTCGCTTAACAATACTCACACTGGATTTATGTGTATTAGATGTATAACTGAGCTCTATTGATTTTTTGGAATGAAGTACCATATAATGCGCAGCGTTATCCAAAGTTGCTCAATAAATAGGTAAATATAGTGAAGAATAATGGGTTAAAAATAGTGGCTATCAGTGTGGCGTTACTGGCTTCGACAGCAACGCATGCAAAAATATCGCAGTGGTCACTGGGCGTTGCCGCCTCTTATTCTCCTGCTGTCTATAAAGAGACGCCGTCAAATCGTACGGTGATTCCCATGATTAGTTATGAAGGTGAGCATTTTTTCATGCGTGGATTCAGTGCGGGTTATCGCTTGCTACCTGCAGGTTCACCACAGAATATTGTGTTTAGAGCGGTTTATGATCCAAGAACATTAAAGCCAAGTGACTCTGATAATGCTGATATCCAGAAGTTAGATGAGCGTAAAGCGTCGGTGTTGGGAGGTGTAAGCTATCAAGTGATTACATTGGTCGGTATGTTTGAAGCGACAGCGGGCTCAGACTTAGGGTTTAGGCACAATGGCATCTATGCAGAAGCGGCATGGCGCCTACCAATTCGTCGTAATGGCTGGGCGATTACACCATCTATTGGTTACTCGTATAACAGTAAGCGTTTGAATAATCACCTGTACGGGGTGAGTTCAGCAGAAGCGTCGAGAACTAATTTGAACGAGTTCGATGCAGACTGGGATGGTCAGTACTTTATTGGTTTAGGTGGTTATCTGCATGTGACGCCAAATGTTCGAGTAACCGGCGGTGTGCGATATACCAACCTTGAAGGTGATATTGAGAACAGCCCAATACTTGAAAGCGGTATTAATATGGCAGCGAATGTTGGCGTAGCATACGTCTTCTAGGTGCTGTTGTTTTTCTCGTTATAGACGAAAAGAAAAAAGGGTTACTCATGATGAGTAACCCTTTTTTTGAAATTTTATAAGCCTAGTTAAAGCTAATCTTCTAATGCACTAAGCACTAAATATTTGAGATAGCTCTGTCGCACATAGGTGGTACTGACGAGGGCAGTTACGCCACGTTGTTAGCATGCGACGGTACTTTTCTAACATTGGCATTTGACTATTGAAGTGGTGATCTGCTTTGTCAAATTGAGGGTAAAGTCCTTCAGAGTCAACAAGGAAACGCACGTAATGTACGATTTGTGCTTCAGAAGCAATATCGAAACCTAGGAATTGTAGACGACGTTGGTCGACTTCCGCACGCTCTTGATCTGCAAGCATTTTATTCGACTCTTGCATCGCATGGTACATCTCCATAATGTCGATAATTTCGCGACATTCTGCTTCAGTTAAACAACCAAATTCTTTGTTAAGCTCACGCATTTGGAGTTCGTAACCACGTTCTACAATCGTTTGTAGACGCTGGTATTTAGCTGAGTTCTCAGGATCCATTTGAGACATTAGGTAGTATTGATTTGATAGAATTAGACGCTGAGCATTGGTCATTTCCATGGGAGGAACCTCACTAAAAAACTAAATGTTATATTATTTTGTTGCAGTAAGAGTAACAGCATTCCTAAGAGTGGAAACATGATCTCAACACGGATTTAATATGATTTTTTGAATTGATAAACAAAAGTTGTAAAGAAAAGTGAAAGGATTGTTTTAACCAAAAAAGAAAACGCCCCAATCGAAATTGAGGCGTTTGAAATCACTATTAACGTAAGTCTAAATTAGTATTTTACGTTTGAATGGTATTGACTGAGGATAGCAACAATCTCGTCCATTTTTTCTTTGCTTGGCGGATTTGTACCTTCAAGAGGGTAGTCGTGACCCAATGCTTCCCACTTATGAGCACCTAGCTTGTGGTATGGAAGCAGTTCTACTTTTTCGATGTTATCCATGTCCTTAATGAATTCACCCAGAAGATGCGCATCTTCTGGCGTATCTGTGTAGCCAGGAACAATCACATAACGAATCCACGTCTTCTTACCTATTTTGTGTAGGTAGCGTGCAAAATCCAGAGTACGTCGGTTGGATACACCAATGAAATCGTGGTGAATTTCATCTCGCATATGTTTAAGATCCAGCATTACCAGATCAGAGGCTTCTAGTACTTCATCGACCACTTCAGTGTGTTTACGAATATAGCCATTAGTATCAAGACAAGTGTGGATGCCTTCAGCTTGAGCCGCGCGGAAAAAATCACGAACAAACTCAGGTTGTAGCATCGCTTCGCCACCTGAACAGGTGATACCACCGCCAGAGGCTTTCATGAAATGACGGTATGATTTTGCTTCGTTAATGATCTCTTCGACCGTTACTTCCTTTCCGTCATGAAGATCCCATGTATCGCGATTATGGCAGTACATACAACGCATTAAGCAGCCTTGAAGAAACACAATAAAGCGGATACCAGGGCCATCGACAGTACCACAAGATTCGAATGAGTGAATGCGACCAGTTGTAGACATGAGCTATTCTCGTATAGGAATTTATACCGTTTATTTTATTACAAAAACGGTACATAAAATAGGGTCAAATGGTAACTAGGTCTTTAAAAATAAAGGCAATCACCTGTGAAGATGATTGCCTTTATTTAACTTGAAAAGCAGGCGGTGAAAGCCTTTTCTATGGCTAGAAGAAAGCAAACATAGCGATGCCACCAGTACCGTACACTGACTTTGTTGCTTCTTGGTAATCGGGTGTTTTTGCGGTAAGTGCGAAAGATGCACCAACGTATTGGTTATACCAAGCAACACCAAGTATCGCTGTCGCTTGAATGTTCTCTAAAGTGACATCGTAGATCGCAGGATCTTGGTCATTTTTCTTTGCATAATCATTAACACCGGAACGATCCCCTTCGACAGTCAGGTCATTAAATCGGTAACGCCCTTCAAGACCTGCGTAAGTAAACCAACCTGTATTTGAAGCACCTATCATGCCTGCTTTGAATGGGTTTTCTGTGCTGATGTTCGCTGCGCCAAAGTTGCCGCCCAAGTCAGTACCCCAACGGAACATAAATCCAGTAGAAATGTCGCTTCTAAAATTACCAACGTTGATCTCTGATACGTTAGATATCTCGAAGTCAGTATTCGCTAATGCTTGATTACGCATTAGGTTGAAATGACTTAAGTAACCAAGGCTACCTGCGTACTCATCATCAACTTGATACTTCCAACCCATAGGTTCGTCTGATTTAGTGATTGAGTGAACCAGTTTTTGAGCGTCTTCGGAAAGTGCTCGCTCGCCTGTAGTACCAAACGTGATGTTAAAACGCTGGGCTTGTTGTGGGTTCAAGCTGATGTAGTTGAATTCTGTATGTAGGTAACCTGCGTATGGACGATCATTGGCTGATGGTTTTTCTAATTCAATGTCAGAAGGCGTGTACATCTTGTGACCAATGGTGATTTCCCACTTATCTAAAGAGCTTGCGCCCCAATAGGAAAGGCTCAATGGTTTTACCCAAGCGTATGGCGTAATACTTGACGATGTGTAACCCAGAAATAAACCGTTGGTATAGTCTTGGTCGACACCAAAGATACCATCGTTGTCTAACGCAAAAGTTAACGTAGAGCGTTCAGATGCCAGTGATGAACAAGAGAGGAGAATCAGTGGTAAATAACGAAGGTATTTCATGTAGCGGTTACTCTAAAATGATGAACAGAAATAGTACCGTAGTTTGAGTGGATTTGTAGAAAAAAAGTGAATGCGAGTGTGCTTTTTGTGGCCAATCTAATCTTTCTTGGGGGAGGGGGTATTGATGAGATTTAGAGTAGATATAAAAAAGCCCCGCACATTGGCGAGGCTAATAGTTTTTACTGTCTATTGAGCGTGAGCTTATAGAGACTCAGTAAATGTACGTGCGATTACGTCAGCTTGCTGCTCTGTAGTCAGAGAGTTAAAGCGTACAGCGTAACCAGAAACACGAATCGTTAGCTGAGGGTATTTCTCAGGGTGCTTAACTGCGTCTTCTAGAGTTTCACGGTTAAGAACGTTCACGTTAAGGTGTTGACCACCTTCAATGCCAGCTTCGTGGTGGAAGTAACCATCCATTAGGCCTGCAAGGTTAGCACGTTGGCTATCTTCTTCTTTACCTAGCGCGTTTGGCACGATAGAGAAAGTGTAAGAGATACCATCTTGAGCATCAGCAAACGGTAGTTTACCTACAGACGTTAGTGAAGCTACAGCGCCTTTCTCATCACGACCGTGCATTGGGTTTGCACCAGGAGCGAAAGGAGCGCCAGCACGACGACCGTCTGGAGTGTTACCTGTTTTCTTACCGTAAACCACGTTAGACGTGATAGTAAGAACTGACTGTGTAGGGATTGAATCACGGTAAGTCTTAAGCTTACGGATCTTGTTCATGAACGTAGAAACTAGTTCACAAGCAATGTCATCTACACGAGAGTCGTTGTTACCGTATTTAGGGTAATCGCCTTCGATTTCGAAGTCAGTTGCAATGCCATCTTCGTCGCGGATTGGTTTAACAGTCGCGAATTTGATTGCAGACAGTGAGTCAGCAGCAACAGACAGACCAGCGATACCACAAGCCATAGTACGACGAACGTCGCGGTCATGAAGAGCCATTAGAGACGCTTCGTAGCTGTACTTGTCGTGCATGAAGTGAATGCTGTTTAGAGCTGTCACGTATTGCTTAGCTAACCAGTCCATGAAGTGATCTAGACGGTCCATTACTTTATCGTAATCAAGAACAGCGTCAGTCATTGGCGCTTCTTTAGGACCAACTTGCATCTTAAGTTTTTCGTCCACACCGCCGTTGATTGCGTAAAGCATTGTTTTCGCAAGGTTAGCACGAGCACCGAAGAACTGCATTTGCTTACCAACGATCATTGGTGATACACAACAAGCGATTGCGTAATCATCAGAACCAAGGTCAGGACGCATTAGGTCATCATTTTCGTACTGGATAGAAGAAGTATCGATAGATACCTTCGCACAGAAACGCTTGAAGCCGTCAGGCAGTTGCTCAGACCAAAGAACTGTGATGTTTGGCTCTGGAGAAGGACCCATAGTGTATAGAGAGTTAAGGAAACGGAAGTTCGAACGCGTTACTAGCGTACGACCATCAACACCCATACCACCCATAGACTCTGTAGCCCAGATTGGGTCGCCAGAGAATAGCTCATCGTACTCAGGAGTACGTAGGAAACGAACCATACGCAGCTTCATTACGAAGTGGTCGATCATCTCTTGTGCTTGGTCTTCTGTGATTTTGCCAGCAGCGATATCACGCTCGATGTAGATGTCTAGGAAAGTCGAAGTACGACCTAGAGACATTGCAGCACCGTTTTGAGATTTAACCGCAGCTAGGTAGCCGAAGTAAGTCCACTGAATAGCTTCTTGAGCAGTTTGAGCTGGCTCAGAGATATCGAAACCGTATTTCTCAGCCATTTGCTTGATTTGACCTAGAGCACGATGTTGCTCAGAGATCTCTTCACGCAATTGCATTGTAGCAGCAAGATCTTCGCCGTTCTCGAAACGCTCTTGTAGAGAAGCGAATTGAGCAGCTTTGTCTTTCATTAGGAAGTTGATACCGTAAAGTGCAACACGACGGTAGTCACCAATGATACGACCACGGCCGTAAGCATCAGGAAGACCAGTCAGAACACCAGACTTACGACATTTTAGGATATCAGGAGTGTAGATATCGAAAACGCCAGCATTGTGTGTTTTGCGGTATTCTGAGTAGATTTTTGAAACCATTGGGTCAAGAGTTTCACCGTATGCTTTACAAGAACCTTCAACCATACGTACACCACCGTTAGGGATGATTGCACGTTTTAGTGGCTTCTCAGTTTGTAGACCAACGATAGTCTCAAGATCTTTCTCAATGTAACCTGCATCGTGAGCAGTAATGGTAGAGATAACAGAAGTATCGAAATCTACAGGTGCTTTAGTTGCGTTTTCCTGTTTGATACCTTCCATTACCGAAGACCAAAGCTTGTTAGTTGCTTCAGTACCCTCAGAAACTAGGAAAGACTCGTCGCCTTCATATGGCGTGTAGTTCTTTTGAATGAAATCACGAACGTTTACTTCGCTTTGCCACTCACCTGCAGCAAAATCTTCCCAAGCTTTAGCAAATTGCTCTGCCATGACATACCTACCTTTTTAGTAGAAAAAATACGTACATTAACACTGTTGAGCCAGCGCCCCTCGTAAGGGTAGTACACTCTTATTAATAACAATATATATGAGCATATGAGCGTCATATGGTTATATATATTGTCACTACCTTTTATATGTTGTCTTTACTCTATGTATTCAAGACTACGCTAAAAAATTTCTGCAAACCTTAAACTAAATCAATAAACGCCAAAAAAAATTGAAAAAATTTGAGTGGCAGGGGTTGCCACCCAAACTTTTTTTTAATCCCAATACTACTTTTGTGTAGTAATGAGCATTATAGCCAAGCTTTTAGGCCATATTGACTTTCTAGCATACCAACTGCAAGCATTGCTACTAAACAGATAACTAAAACGCCAACTGGGATTACAATCTTGTCTACAAATGATAGACGCTTCGCACGCTCTTTATCACCAATTAGACCGTTGTTATCAAGAAGCATAGTCAGAGCCCATGCTAATACAGGGTTAACAACCGCTGAACCGAAGATACAGATACCAGCTGCTTGAGAATCCTTTGAATCCTTAACCATTTGCATACCCGCTTCAAGTAGAGGTAGAGATACACCTACAAGTAGCGCAACACGCATCACTGGTGGCCATACTGCAACGTCCATTGGGAAACCAAGAATCGCAACAATAATACATAGAGAACCAAGCAAGATTGCGCCGCCAGGAATTGGACGTTTCGCGATTGCTGCTGGGATCATGTAAGTACCCCAAGAAGAAGTGATGTTACCACCACCAACCGCTGTACCCACCATTTGACGAACTGAACACATAGTCATAGTGTCATCAACGTCCATCAGAACTTTTTCAGACTTTTTAGGGTAGTTTAGTTCTTGGAAGATACGGTGACCTAGGAAGTCAGGTGACCACATCGCTACCGCTAGGATTGCAAATGGTAGAGAAGCGATGAAGTGTTCAACGTTTGGCAAGCCAAGCATCCAACCTTCAGAAGTCGAACCCCACCAGTAAACTGGGTTTAGGTTTGGGATACCCATTTCAGTTTCGAATACGATATCGAAACCAGCGCCCAATGCTAATGCAATAGCAAGGCCTGTGAATGCACAAACTGGGATAGCTAACCAACGCTTGTTTACTTTTGCTAAGAAAGCATAGATAGCAATAGTAATAGCAAGAACGATTAAGCCAACGTAACCCATGCTACCCGCTTCAACAGTAGAAGATTGAAGACCAACCGCCCATGCTTGAATCGAGTTAATTTGGCTCATGGTACCCGTTAGGCCTAAGAAAATGAGCAAGCCACCAGCGGTACCTTCCGAAGTCAGGTTAACCAGCTTGGAGCCGCCTTTTAGGAAACTTAGGATTAGACCGAAGACACCGATAAGGATAGCCAATGCAAGAGGGTGAGCACCAGCGAGAGCGATGGTACCAATAAGAGGAATCATTGGGCCGTGGTTACCGGCAAGGTTTGCTTTAGGGTTGAAAAAACCAGAAGCAAGGATACAGAACAGCAGTGCAGGAATTAGCATTTCTACACGAGCAACTTCAATCGCGAAGTCTTTACCTAGGTTTACGTGATCCCAAGCTTGAGTTAGGCCGTCAGCCCAAGACATCATTACTGCAGAGTACATCGCGATGATACCGATGGTACCAGCAAGTGCAGGAACAAGATCTTCAAGTTCAAAACGGAAATCACGGCCTGGAAGGTTTAGGCCAAAACGACGAGGCTTCATGATTTGAAGTTCGTGATCTAAGTAATCTGAGCGGCTCTCAAACTCAGAAGCAGGGCGGTGTAGCTCTTTATAGCTTTTCTCTTCTACTTCAGAGTTCGCATTATTCACAACGTCTGACATAGATTCCTCATATTTTTATGTTAGTAATTCTAAAATTGAATTATAAAATTTCGCGTAATTGCGTTATTTCTTAGTTATAACTTATTAATATTATGTTGCACGGCTTTGATGTGCTTTATGCAGCTAAGTTAAAAGAAATGTTTGGCATTTTTAATGCCTTATTCTTTGCTGCTAAGTCTAACAAGCTTACCCTTTAGGGTGATTGATCTTGATCACTTTATGAGTTTATGTGAAAGAAAGCTACAAAACGAAGCGATTCATTAACGTACCGTTGATGAATTGTGTAATTAGTTTTCACAAATTGACGTTAGCTATCTTCTTCATGTCTTGCTCTACATAGCATCAGCCGGATACCTCTTACTTACTGAGTGGTTTCACTATTAGTAACTGGTCTCTTAGTTGCCTATGAAGTTTTAACCACTCAACGACCTTCAAATAACGTTCTCGTATAGTGAGTTTGGTGTACTACTGCGGGTGTTAGATTTTGTCGGAAGCGCAGTTTTTAAGTTCACAAAACGTGTTTTTCTTGTGAGGCATCAAGCTACGAGAATCTCATTTTGATTAACTTTATTTAAACAATGTCAGAGTCGCAATTACAGCTTGTTGATACATTTCATTCAGTAAATTGAGACTAAAACGCTATTCATTGCATAATAAGTCAGAGTTAATCGCTATTTATTCTCAATTATTAGGTTAATAATTTGTTGCATGTTGTTTCGTGTGGTGCTAGTTTGTATCGCATGAAAAGGTCGGAGTACCTTGCATTTTCACAAACTTGGGAGAGAAAGCGCATGAAAGATGTACCAGCGCTGGACATAAAGGATTTACACAAAACGTTTGGTCAAAATGAAGTTTTAAAGGGAATTTCACTTTCTGCGCATAAAGGCGATGTAGTATCGATTATCGGATCTTCAGGGTCGGGTAAAAGTACTTTCCTTAGATGTATCAACCTTTTAGAGACACCTACTGCTGGCGAGATTTGGGTTAATGGTGAATTAATTCAAATGAAGAACAACCGCCAAGGTGTTTCTGTTCCTGCCAATGAAAAACAAGTACAGCGAATCCGTTCTCGCTTAGCAATGGTTTTTCAGGGTTTCAACCTGTGGTCTCATCTGACCGTTCTCGAAAATGTTATCGAAGCGCCTGTTCATGTCTTAGGTGTACCTAAAGCACAAGCGATTGAAAATGCTGAGCTGCTACTGAAGAAAGTAGGGCTATATGAACGCAAAGATTACTACCCGGGTCATTTATCTGGCGGACAACAACAGCGTGCTGCGATTGCAAGAGCGTTAGCGGTTGATCCTGAAGTAATGCTATTTGATGAACCAACATCGGCACTTGATCCTGAGTTAGTAGGAGAAGTACTTGGTGTAATGCGCGATCTAGCAGAAGAGGGAAGAACCATGCTTGTGGTAACACATGAAATGGCTTTTGCTCGTGACGTATCAAATCATGTGATGTTCTTACATCAAGGCTTGGTGGAAGAACAAGGCGATCCAGCTAAACTGTTTACTGAGCCTGAATCTGAGCGATTACAACAATTTATCTCATCGATTTACTAATCAGAATTGAAATGCTGTTGCTAAGGTAAATGGCGACAGTGTTAACAATGAAACACAACAAGTAAGTTAATAAGTAACAACAAACACAATATTAAAATTAGCAAAACATAAAAACCTAAATCACAGGAGTAGGGATATGAAAAAGTGGTTATTAGTCGCGGCACTTGCTGCAACTGCTGCAACGGGCGTAGCTCAAGCAAAAGAATGGAAAACAGTACGTTTCGGTATTGAAGGTGCTTACCCTCCATTTAGCTGGACAGAAGCTGACGGTTCGCTGAAAGGCTTCGATGTCGATATGGCTAACGCGCTTTGTACTGAAATGCAGGTGAAGTGTAAGATCGTTGCACAAGATTGGGATGGTATTATTCCTTCTCTGCTTGCTCGTAAATATGATGCGATCATTGCGGCAATGTCTATCACGGAAGAGCGCAAGAAAAAGATCGATTTCACAGGTAAATACGCACTTATCCCGAACAAGTTCATCGCTAAAAAAGGTGCAGGCCTTAACTTTGATGATCTAAGTGGTCAAAAAATTGCCGTTCAACGTGCAACAACTCACGACAAGTACCTAACAGATAACTACGGCGACACAGTAGAAATCGTTCGTTACGGTTCATTTGACGAAGCTTACCTTGATCTAGCTAACGGTCGTGTTGCTGCTGTACTGGGTGATGCATCTGCTCTAGAAGAAGGTGTACTAAACAAAGCGGGTGGTGAAGACTACGAGTTTGTTGGTCCATCACTCACTGATCCTAAATGGTTCGGTGAAGGTTTTGGTATTGCTCTACGTAAGCAAGACAAAGATCTGACTAAGCAATTAGATGCTGCAATCCTTTCACTACGTGAAAAAGGCATCTACCAAGATATCGCTGCTAAATACTTCAACTACGACGTATACGGTAAGTAATCTCTAGCGTCACTTCTTAAGGGAGAGGCTCACCTCTCCCTGTCTTACCAACTTTTTCGCAGTTCTGTTGGAATTCATTATGTTTGATTTACAAGGATATGAAGCGTCGATCCTGAAAGGGGCGGTGCTTACAATCGAAGTTGCCTTACTGTCGCTAATTTTAGCTATGGTTCTTGGTATGCTAGGTGCCTTAGCTAAACTCGCGCCTTATCGCTGGGCTCGTGCAATTGCAACCCTCTATACAACCGTTATTCGAGGTATCCCCGATCTCGTATTGATGATGTTGATTTTCTTTGGTGGACAAATCCTTTTAAACAACAGTTTGTATTCCATCAATGAGTGGCTCAATGAATGGTTCACGTCGAGTGACCCTAACCACGAGTGGACTGCTTACTTACCTGATTATATTGATGTCAGCCCATTTATTGCTGGTGTCTTAACCATTGGCTTTATCTTCGGTGCTTACATGGCTGAAACCTTCCGTGGTGCCATCATGGCTGTTGATAGCGGCGAAATGGAAGCGGCAAAGGCCTATGGCATGGGCCCTGTTTTAGCGTTCCGTCGTATTCTATTACCGCAAATGATTCGTCACGCACTGCCGGGGTTTGGTAATAACTGGTTGGTTTTACTAAAAACTACCGCGCTGGTTTCTATTATTGGCCTTGAAGACATGGTACGTGTTAGCGCTCTGGCGGCGGGTTCAACCAAAATGCCATTTACCTTCTATATGACGGTAGCAATCATCTTCTTATTCTTCACCAGTGTTTCGACGGGCTTACTTAAGTTGGTTGAACGTAAATTCAGTATCCACGCGAGGTAGTTATGGACTTTTCATTGATAATTGAAAGCCTGCCGATTTACCTTGGTGGTTTGTGGACAACGGCTTGGATGGTTTGTGTCGCTTTGATTGTTGGCTTATTCGTAGCCATACCATTAGCTATCGCTCGTAACAGTCCAAATATGATGATTAATGCACCAGCTTGGTCGTTCATTTATTTCTTCCGTGGTACGCCGTTATTGGTTCAGTTGTACCTGATTTACTACGGTATGGACCAATTCTTCCCAGTAAAAGATACACTATGGGAAAACGCGTGGTTCTGTGCTTTAGTTGCGTTTATTCTGAACACATCAGCATATACTGCAGAGATCATTCGTGGTGCTATTAATGGCTTACCGAAAGGTGAGGTTGAAGCCGCGAAAGCGTACGGCATGAGCACACCAAAGACTTACCGCCGCATCATTTTGCCAAGTGCTCTACGTCGTGCATTACCGGCTTACAGTAACGAAGTTATCTTTATGCTTCATGGTTCAGCGGTAGCAGGTATCGTAACCATTATGGATTTAACGGGTGCTGCACGTTTGGTCAACTCTCGCTACTACGCTCCATTCGAGTCTTTCCTAACGGCAGGTCTATTCTACATGGCGCTAACGTTTATTATCATTGCGATTTTCAAATTCGCAGAGAAGCGTTTCCTTGCTTACCTAAGGCCGTTAAGTTAACTCTACGATACAGATTTTCTTAGATAAACGGCGCTTTTGTAGCGCCGTTTTTAATTTCAATTCAATTGTTCGGGTTCTAATAAGTTTAAGTGGTATTTGTTAAATTCACTTCATAAATTACGAACCCATTAGTCGAATCAATTGACTTCATTAAACCCATAGATACACTTGCTCCAATTTTTTTGAGTGTCGTATAACAATGAAAAAAAACATCTTATCTTTGTGTCTAATTCTGCCGTCGTCTCTACTACTTTCTGCATGTGGTGGTTCTAGTGATTCCGCTCAACCTCCGAGTAAAACGGCGGTACAAAAAGCGCTTGAATCCGGAGATGCATCCCTTGTATCTAATGCCAATGAGTTTATTGACGCCAGCCAAACGCTCGTTGCCCAATACAAATCTGATTACAGTCAAATTAAACAGTCTCTGTCTAAAAATTCAGACGGCACGCCGCTGCGCAATCTTCATTGGGATCCAACACACGATGCCGCGATCATCTTACCAACTTACGGCTTCAACGATGTCATCCTGCAAACCAATAAAGCGATGCAGAGTGGATATACTGACCAAGAGCTTGCGATTGGTATTGCAGGTTATACATCGAGCGGTAGTCGTTACGCTGCGTTAGCAAGTAACCCATTTCGAACTAAGCAACGTTCAACGGATTCAGTCAACGCAGAAATGGAAGTGTGGTTGAAAAACTTGGTGGGTTGGGCATCAGGCACAAGTTCACCTAAGAATGTTGTCTTGGCTCAGATGGATCAGTCTTATTATTTTCCTGATGACAAAGCAACGCGAAACTGGCTAACGAGCAACATCAATCCTTCGATGGTTATCAATGA
This sequence comes from Vibrio sp. 1F253, assembly GCF_041439295.1. Lineage (NCBI taxonomy): Bacteria > Pseudomonadati > Pseudomonadota > Gammaproteobacteria > Vibrionales > Vibrionaceae > Vibrio > Vibrio sp. 1F253. The sequence continues at coordinate 28,581 of NZ_JBGONU010000036.1, forward strand.
TGATAAAGCCTGTGACGGCAGCAAATTAAGCCAATGTATTGAAACGAACAACCCTGATTTATTGATTTTGTCTCAAAAGTTAAATGATGGTGACGAAATTAACGATGTAATGACGGGGTTACGTTTGGCGTTCAACAAAAAGATTCCCGTACTGTATTTGCATCTTGATGGCGGTATGACGGACTTAGGCAACGCACTATTTGCAGAAATGCATATGACGTATGTTGGTGATAACTCTTGGCGCAGGCTAGGGCTGTCAAATTGGGATTCAACGCAACTGATTGATCGAATGCCAGATAATATCGTCAAACAACAAGCACTTTTACAGCGCCTGAAACTCGATAGTTTCACTGTTGACTTGAATTTATGTGATGACAAATCTTGCCCAGATGAGTCCAACATGGATGAAGAGTTCTATAAGGCCGCGAACAGTATTCGTTCACACCTAACGACGCTTGATAGCAAAAAAATTGATCTCTTTGCATCCAAGAACTACGAATATGAAAAGCTGTTACTGCTACTTGCTGATCGCTACCGACAAGACGTTAAGTACCCAATGGGTAAAGACGTAACAGATAGAATCGACTTTCTTCGGTCGTATTACAGTGATTACGCGACATACAACACTCGACAACATAACGCAGCACAGCCGAGTTTAGGGAACTTCAGCACCAAGAACTTTAAGAATGTCCCTCTCATCACCAAGATTATTACTTTAGAGTCAAAGAAAAACTTCCGTGCGGCGGGTGTATATGCCTTACCGGGTAAGACGATCAAAGTGACGCGATTAGATAATAACAAAGTGGCAACGTCGATTGCCCTTAACACACTACGTAGCGGTGCGACTCATGAGTTTTCGGGTAAAGACGGCTATGCAAGGCCGAAGTTTTTGACTTCGGTAACTTACCCCGTAAAACATGGAGAAACGATATACCTGACCTCTGCCTATGGCGGGACATTACAAGTTCATTTTGATACCAACGATATCGATGTAGAGCTGCGTTTTGAAAATGTTGCCCAACACCCTGTTTGGCGAAGTCAAGCGGACAACGATAGCTTTGTCGCGCAGCTCGAAGAAGGTAACTTTGACTGGGCTGAGTTGGTGACTCCCGGATTTGAAGTTCACTCTAAACTAGACAAGATGAAAGAGTCTATCGGAGCTTCTGATTGGGCACAGCCGCATGATATGGCTCTCGCCACAGAGCGTTACGTACACAACCTTCCTCATGCACTTGCGGGTTTCAAAGGGCCAGGAATTGATGAAATTGCTGAAATACACCAATACGGAGAGGCAAAGGGCTGGGAAATTGCGAACATTGATATTGTAAAGCACATGAATGCCGATCAAGCGACTTGTGGTTACGGTTGTTCAGGAAACCCTTACGATGCTTATTGGTCTTTTCATCCTCTAGGGCATGGTGATTTGCACGAGCTTGGTCATGGACTGGAAAGAGGACGTTTTAGATTCTCTGGGTGGGAAGGCCACTCAACAACCAACTACTATTCGTATTTCAGTAAATCAAAGTATTACAAAGATACGGCAAAGGTATCGTCTTGCCAAAGCCTAGACTTTAAAGGGCAGTATCAACTTTTACAGCAGAGCCGAACTCAGCCAGATCCAAACGCTTTTATGGCGGCTCAAAATCAAACGGGTTGGAGTTGGGGGGCTCGTATGTTCATTCAAATGATGATGTTGACTGAGCAGCAAGGTGTATTGAATTCAGGTTGGCATTTACTAGGGCGCTTACACTTGATTGAACGCGAGTTTAATCGCTTGAAAGCCAGTGATACTCTTTGGAACAACGGTAAAGGCTCGATTGGTTTTTCAGATTACACCAAACAGGAAGCCGAAGGCATCACCAACAATGACTGGTTACTTATCGCATTAAGCTACGTTGCAGAAAGGGATATGACACAATACTTAGATATGTGGGGATTCAGTTTCAGTGATAAAGCGAAGCAACAAGTCACAGCTCTTAGTCTAAGTAACATGCCTTTGACATATTTTGCATCGTCTAATCAAGGCTATTGCTTAGATGAATTTGCTAAGACGCCGTTAGATGTTGACGGCACGACCGCTTGGCCGCTTAATTAGGTATATGGCAGATAGAGTCACGAATAAAAAAGAGAGGAGATATTAACTCCTCTCTTTCGTTATTCGCTTCTGGTTAGCCTAGTGAACACGATTTACCAGCTACTTGATATGGCTAAGTTCTGTTACCTAAAAGTAACTACTTAAACGTCGACCAAATTGGCGCGTGATCTGACGGTTTTTCGATGCCGCGTAGTTCGTAGTCGATGCCCGCTTCAGTACACTTGTCAGCAAGCTTCTGAGTCGCAAGTACCACATCAATGCGCAGGCCGCGGTTGTCCACGAAGCCTTTTGAGCGGTAATCAAACCATGAGTATTGATCGTTCACTTCAGGGTGTAGTAAACGGAAGCTGTCCACAAAGCCCCAATCCATCAATGTTTTCAACCATTCGCGTTCTTCTGGTTGGAAAGAACATTTACCGGTTTTCAACCAACGTTTCGCATTAGGTTCACCAATGCCGATATCAATATCGGTAGGGCTGATATTAATGTCGCCCATTACGATCACTTGTTCATCTTTGTTGTGGTAATCGTTCAGGTACGTCATTAAGTCTTTGTAGAACTGGCGCTTGTACGGGTATTTGGTTTCATGCTTAATGTTGTCGCCTTGAGGGAAGTAACCATTTAGCACAGTGACCTTCTCACCGTTTTCATCTTCAAACGTCGCCATGATCATACGCTTTTGATGGTCTTCATTGTCTGTAGGAAAGCCTTTTTGTACCGAAATTGGCTCTTGCTTACAAAGCATAGCCACACCGTAGTGAGCCTTTTGACCGTGGAAGTAGACCTTGTAACCCATAGCTTCAACATCGGCTAGTGGGAAGGCTTCATCGTGCACTTTGATCTCTTGTAGACCAATCACATCAGGTTGGTGCTTATCGATAATAGCCTGAAGCTGATGAAGGCGGGCTCTAAGGCCATTGATGTTGAAGCTAATTACTTTCATTTGTTTTTATACCTCTCGTAAACCCTTGTGATTGCTTGCTTTTCAAGGGCTTGCTGATTTGGTGGGTTTCATGATTAATCGTATTTAAGCATGCTTAATAATTTCTGTCGCCATTTTGTCGCCCCTAAATGGCGACAAAATGGTGTGAATACTCACTTTTACGCAGAATCTACTGAGTCTTTAGCAAGTCTAAAAAGAACGCGTATTCAAGTGCGTCTTCTTTTAATCGCTTAAATCGACCGGAAGCGCCACCGTGACCAGCTTCCATATCGGTTTTGAACAGCAGCACGTTGTTGTCTGTTTTCATCTCACGCAGCTTCGCCACCCACTTCATGGGTTCAAAGTATTGTACTTGTGAGTCATGCAGGCCTGTTGTTACCAAGATGTTCGGGTAGCTTTGAGCCTTCACATTGTCATATGGTGAGTAACCTAGCATGTAATCGTAATAGGTTTGCTCGTTCGGGTTGCCCCATTCGTCATACTCGTTGGTGGTGAGAGGAATCGATTCGTCAAGCATGGTTGTGACAACGTCTACAAACGGAACATGTGCTCCGATGCCACGGTACAGTTCTGGTGCTTGGTTGATGATTGCGCCCATCAATAGACCGCCAGCAGAACCACCAACGGCGAACACTTTATCTTGTGCGCCGTAGCCTTCTTCAACCAGCCCTTTGGTCACATCGATAAAGTCGTTGAACGTGTTTTGCTTGGTCAGCTTTTTGCCGTCCTCATACCAAGGGCGGCCAAGCATCTCGGAACCTCGAATATGTGCGATAGCATAAACGAATCCGCGATCAAGTAAGCTGAGTCGAGCCGAGCCAAAGGTTGGTTCGATAGTGTGGCCGTAAGAGCCATAGCCGTATTGGTAGATTGGGTTAGTGCCGTCTTTCTTGAATAAGTCTTTGCGATAAACCAGAGAGACAGGTACTTGCTTACCATCGCGAGCCGTTACCATAATTCGCTCTGATTGGTAGTTATCCGCTTCGAAATCACCCAATACAGGTGTTTGTTTCATGACTTCGGATTCTCCTGAACTTAGGTCGAAATCATAGTAAGTACCTGGCGTGGTTAAGCTGCTGTAATAGACGCGAACTTTTGAGTTATCTAATTCATAGTTACTTGTTAGGTAAGCAGCAAAAGCAGTGTCGTTAAATTCAAGTGGGAACTCTTTCCCTGTTGAGAGTTGACGAACTTTCACTGTAGACAAGCCATTCGCACGTTGCTCGTAAACCAGATGGTCATCAAACAGCTCGAAGTCAACAAGTTGAGTATTCTCGTCAGCAGGAATGACATCGACCCATTTAGAGCGGTCATGCATCTCTTCAGCAGTGACTTTCATTAAACGGAAGTTGACCGCTTGGTAGTTGGTGTAGATGTAGTACCAATCACCTAGCTTAGCGATGCTGTACTCGATACCCGTTTCTCGTGGGTAGAAAGCTTCGGCTTTAGCGTTTGGGTTGTTGGCATCTATGACTGAAACACCGCTGGTTTCTGTACTCGAGTGCCAAATGTAGACCTGTTCACCATCTTTGCTTTTGCTCAAAGAGGTGTAGTAAGCGCTGTCGGTTTCTTCGTAGATTAACTCATCGCTTGTTTGAGGTGTGCCTAACACATGGCGGTAAACTTGATAACCAAGTAATGTTTGTGGATCTTTTTTGATGTAGTAAAAGGCTTGGTTGTCGTTTTGCCATGCAATCGCGCTCGAAGCCCCTTCAATTTCATCTGTTAGGTATTCACCTGTCGTGAGGTCTTTAATCTTGATGGTGTAAATACGGCGGCTCAGCGTGTCTTCGCCATAGGCCAACAAGTTTTCGCTTGGGCTGATCGTTAAGCCACCAATACTGAAAAATTCATGGTCTTTTGCTAGTTCGTTAACATCTAAGATGACTTGCTTGTCTGTACCTAAAAAGTCATTTTCACGCAAGTGAACTGGGTATTCGTTGTCACCTGTGACTTCATTCGAGTAGTAGTAGCTGCCTTTGCGAACTGGAACCGAATGGTCGTCTTTTGCGATTCGGCCTTTGATCTCTTCAAATAACTGTTCTTGTGATGCTTCAGTGTGTTTCAGCACGGCCTCTGCGTACTGGTTTTCTTGCTCAAGATGCTGCAAGATCTCTGGGTCTTGGCGCTCATCATCACGCATCCAGTAATAATCATCGATTCGGGTATCACCATGAATCGTCATTGCATGAGGGACTTTCTTAGCTACGGGAGCTTGGGTTTGATGTGCGATGAGTTGCGATGGAGAGTTGTGGTCCATGGTTGTTATTCCTTGATTGCTGCATCCGGCGACAAGTGCGGCCGATACGGCTAATGTGGTTAAAGCGAAACGCATCTGTATATCCTATTGTGTACCTTACTCGTTTTAATGCCAGCATCCTTTAGTGGTTAGTTTTCTTCCAGTGATGTTATTTATAATTGGATTCTGGATTGGTACTTTCAGCGTAAGTGTCTGTTATTGTTTTCAATAAATCAAAGTAATGTTTAATGGAATCGATGGTAGATGTGATCTGGGGGAAACGTGCAATGAAAAAGGGACACACTTTTCAGTCTGTCCCTCTTCGTTGTTTGAGCTGAGGTAGAGTTTACTTTAGATAGCCAATGGCATTTCGTTTGAATGGTCAGGTTTACGATTAACCCAACGTAAACCAAGCATGGCGATGAATGACATTGCAATCATCAAGCAACCGAGCGGAAGTTGGTCTTGAGCTGGGAAGAACGAGGCCAGTAGTGTTGCGATGCCAGCACCTAGATTTTGCATACCACCCAAAATTGCACCTCCAGTACCTGCGTGGTACGGGAATGGCGAAAGCGCCCCTGTTGTTGCCGCCGGGAATAAGATACCAGCGCCCAAAAAGTAAATCGTAGCACCACCGATCAAAGTTAATGCTGTTGTTTGACTAAATAGACCTGGTATCAACACCACGGTAGACCCTACCAAGATAGCAACTAGTCCAACATTCAGAGCGCGGCGCTCACTGCTACGTTGTGCGATGTAACTGGATAGGCCAGCACCGACTAAGTAACCTGGAATGGGTAATACAAACAACAAGCTTACTGTGGTTGCTGGCAAGCCAAGTACTCCGCCAAGTAATACACCTGCCGCAGCTTCAAATACCGCTACACCTGCAAATGTTGCGACCAATACCAATAAGAAACCTTGGAAACGTTTGTCAGATAGAACGAACTTGTAGCTGTTGGCAACCGATTCATGTTTGCGTCGTTCTTTTGGCAGAGTTTCCATCATGCTCGTCATCATGGTGATCACCACTGCGATACCAAACAGCGCCAGGAACAAGTAGCTAGAACGCCAACCGAAAGCTTCTGTTAAGTACCCACCTAATACAGGAGCCATCAATGGTGAGAAAATCACACACATGCTAATTAAGCTGTTTGCGCGGTGCAGTTCTGCGCCTTCAAAACAGTCGCGAGTCAATGTACGAGACATCGCACCACCACAACCGATGCCTAAACCTTGTATAAAGCTACCTGCTAAGAACCATTCATATTCGTGAGCAAACAATGCTACCAAAGTACCGATGATGTAGATGATCAAACCGACAACGATGATTGGTTTGCGACCTAGGCGATCAGAAAGTGGACCGTATGCAAACTGCGACAGACCATAAGGGATCAGGTAGCACGCCATCACAGCTTGAAGCGAAGATGCTGAAACCAAGAACTCACCCGCCATATGACCGATAGAAGGCACGTACATCGTTTGAGTCATTTGACCCACGGCAGTCAGGATAGCGATTAAAAAGGTAAGTTTCGCTAATGGAAACGAGGCGGACATTTGCGTATCTCTCCAAAAATTAGGACGTAAAAAGCCTTGGCGTTCCATTAAGGAGAGCCAAATAAGTAAAGTAACCTGGGAATCTAGGCGCGAGATATTAGAGATTGAGCATCTACTTAGCAACCAAAAAGTGTGAAGTTGATCAAGATAAAAATCTATAGCTTGGATTATAAAAACTAATCCGAATTCATTGAGGTTATAAAATAAAAGGAGTTATTGGCTTCCTTGAAATGTTGCAATTACTCTGAATCAATTTGCGTTATTCATGACCGGAAGCGTAGGCACAAAGAAGCCTAAGTCTGACAAGCTGAAAGCTCTTGAAATCAAAGCAATAACAGACAAAATACACGATTTATTAACATTTCTATAAACTTTCGTTTTATATGCACGTAATTTGTGCTGTAATTATCCGCTAAGCTATTCGTCTAACTCATTCACATTGTGCATAGCAGTTTGTTACTAATGTGATGGTTACGGTTATGGAAGTCTTTTGGCTTAAATAAGGATATTAAATGCGTTCTCTATCAGTACAGTGGAAAATAACCCTCTTAGCAGGTTGTTGTTTAATCATTACGTCACTGTCTCTCATTGGTTTCTCGATCTACAACGCGACGAGTAATCAACAGGTCATAAAATCTCAAAGCTCAGAATCGGTGATTAACAAAACTCAACAGTTGTTGGCATCCGTTTCTCAGCTTAATGCTCAAGAAACTCAACGTTATGTCGATGAAGCTATTTATCGAGCAGAAATGTTGGCTTCTAGTGCCCAGTTTCTAAAGAACAATGCAGACGAAAACTTTACCCCAAGTGAAGAGCTTCGTACTGCGTTAGATGAAATGGTTCGTCGTTCCGTTTTGAACTTTGATTCTATTCAAGGGGCTTACCTAGTCTTCAAGCCCGATTTACTTGATGCTGAAGATGCGAATTATGTCGATGCGGATTATGTCGGCTCGAATGAAAGAGGGCGTTTTGCTCCTTATTGGAAGGTGGCAGATAATGGTGAGAATGTTCTTCCAAACGTGTTATCAGAATCAACATTGAGTGATAACAGCAATAGCGAACGCTTTTTCTGTCCTTTGTCATCTGGACAAACGTGTATTAGTACGCCAAGAGTTGTGAGTAGCGGTGGTCAAGAACTGCTTACGTCTTCGATTTCGGTGCCTATCATCGTTGATGATGTGGCGATTGGTTTCTTGGGCATCGACTTAAGGCTCGATGGTTTAACCAATGTTGTCACTCAATCGGATCAAAGCTTGTTTGAAGGTGCAGGCGCGGTTTACGTCGTTAGCTTAGACGGTTCCGTTATCGCTTCTGATGATCAAAGTATTGCGGTTGGTTCGAGTTTTCAAAGCAACAATACAAGTAGTGATCTAATGACGGACTTTATCTTTGGTGGCGAAGTCACGACTCAATGGAGTGAGAATGGTGAGTGGTTACTCGCATTTGCACCTGTTGTTGCCGCCAACCAAACTTGGGGTGTGCTGTTTGAGATTCCAAGAGAGAGTGTGGTTGCTGACGCGAATCAATTGGATGCCATTATTAGTACTAAGCTAAGTGAAGGTATTAAGACTGAAGTGATTGCGGGTATTAGCTTTATTTTTTTCGGTCTAGCGATCATCGCTTTTGCTTCACTGTCCATTGTTAAGCCTATTCGACAGGTAGTTGAGAGACTGAACGATATTGCTTCTGGTGAAGGTGATTTAACGCAACGCTTGGAAGTGAAATCTCAAGACGAAATTGGTCAGTTGTCACAAGGGTTTAACCTGTTCTTAGACAAGCTTCAACACACTATTAAAGAGGTGATTCAGACCACTGAGCAAGTGGCGAGCACGACAAGCCAGGCGAAGGCCTCTGCATCAAGTACTCGTGAAAGTAGTGAGTCTCAGTTTAAAGAAGTGGATCTTGTGGCGACCGCGGCAGAAGAGATGACTCAGACTTCGGGCTTAGTGGTACAAAATGCTGAAATAGCCGTTGATGCCGCTTGTGAAGCGAATCGTTCTGCTCAGCAAGGCCAACAGGTTATCGAACTTTCTGCCGGTGAGATGAGAAAGCTGGTGGATCGTATGTCGAGCGCCGTGCCTATTGTTGAAGAGTTGGCTAAAAATAACGGTAACATCACTGAGATCTTAAGTGTGATTGAAGGGATCTCTGAGCAAACCAACTTACTGGCATTGAATGCGGCGATTGAAGCGGCTCGTGCAGGTGAGCAAGGTCGAGGTTTTGCCGTCGTTGCTGATGAGGTAAGAAACCTCGCAAGTCGCACACAGTCATCGGTTGGTGAAATCAGAGCCGTGATCGACAAGGTCCACGCGGGCACTCAAGATGTCGTTGAAGCGATACAAGAAGGTAATATTCTCGCTAACGACACGGCATTACATGTTCAAAAAGCGGTCGAAGATCTGGGTTCGATCTTTACTTCTATAGAAGCGATCAGTGATATGAACAACCAGATCGTGAGAGCGGCAGAAGAGCAACAATCGGTTTCCGGTGAAGTGAACCAAAGTGTTGTTAATATCCGTGATTTGAGTGCGAAGATCTTGGATCAAGCCGCAGCTTCTGAACAAGTGGGTAGCGAAATTGATCAACTGTCCCAACAGCAGCAGAAATTGGTTAATCAGTTCAAGGTTTAGCCTAGTTGTTCACTGTATAGCTTTTAAGCTTAGTTAACAATTGAATAGAAAAAGGGACAAATGAAGATTTCATTTGTCCCTTTTATTTTTCTTGGCCTCCAAGGCTCCAAGGCTCCAAGGCTCCAAGGCTCTAAGGCTTGGCGATATCCGCGAAACCGATTAACGATGTTAGTCTTCGATAAACCAGTAACCTTTATTCACCAATTCCGTCACGACGGTTACACCTGAAGGAGAAAGATTAGTTGTTGAGTTAATTACCGAATCATCACACAGTACGTTTAGTAGCGAAGAATCAGCCTGTTCAACTTTAACGACTTCCCCATTGATGTAAGCTGTGTTGCTTTCATTCTCATGGTAGAGCGCTTTTAAGCCCGATACTCGACAAATCTCGCCTTCTGACTCTAAGTGCTGAGCGATCTCTTCTTCTGTCCATAATGGCTCAGGAGCGACGATATCAAGCTGGTGGCGTGATTGGCTTAGCAAACATCCCATGAATTCGCTGATGGTTTCAGGTTGCTCTAGTGCAGATTTCAACATGTCAGTTAGATTGCTTAAATCCGATGAACGAATTTTGCCGTAGCCTTCTTGCGTTTTGAACTCTGGATCATGCAGGTGAACATCACCCATATCATGAGCAAGTACAAAGTCGGCAAAGTTGCTAATCAGCTCTTGTTCTTTAGGGGAGCGGTAGCCAATAGAGTAGCTCATTGACGGCTCTAACGTGTTCCCTTCATGCGGGAAACCTGGTGGGATATAAAGGATATCGCCTGGCTCTAAAGTTTCATCAATGATCGGGTCAAAACCTTCGATTTGACGAAGTGCAGAAGCTTGAACGGTCTCTTTGTATTGGCCAATATCTTTTGCGCCGACTTTCCACTGGCGTTTACCTTGGCCTTGAATGATGAATACATCGTATTGATCAATATGGGGGCCTACGCCACCTTCTGGTGCTGAATAGCAGATCATTAGATCGTCGAATAGCCAGTTTGGTAACGCTTGGAACGCTTCAGTCAGCTGATTGGCACCCTGATGCCAGTGGTTAGCCGCTTGAACGATCAATTGCCAATGTGTTTCAGTGAGTTCGCCAAACTTCTCTTCTGAGAATGGACCATGTTCTGCAGTCCATTGATTGTCGAGGTTAGAGACAAAGCGAGAATCCACTTCTTCTTCCATCGATAAACCAGCAAGTTCTTCCGGCGAAATTGGGTCGACGAAGTTTTGGAAGCCACCTTTCAAGATGGTTGGTTTTTTATGCCAGTAGTTTTCAAGAAATTCGGGCATAGAAAAGCTAAGTTGGTACATGTGAATCCTGTATGTTTTTATGCTAGATGCTAGATGCTAGATGCTAGATGCTAGATGCTAGATGCTAGATGCTAGTTTGGCTTGTAAATCTTGTTGGACAATCTTAATTGCTTCTAACGCAACCTTTGGGTCGATTTCGTTGCTTTCGAGCAGATAGATCAGGTCGACAGCTAACTTAACTTCTTCTGGGGCGTTATCCAGTGGTGATGATGGGTTATCAGTGTTCATTTCGCTTGGGGTTCTCTAAGTTAATCAGTCTCTCAATATTTTTCATTGAGTCTTCGCAGCGTTCTAATCGTTCTTTTGCTAATTGCCAAGCCTCGTCCGCTTTTTTCTTACTGTGGCGAGGCGCAGATTCAAACGCTAACTTGCGTATTCGTACTAAATCGACCAATCGCTTTTGCCAATCTTGATGCTGAGCGAGTTCGTTATATAGGTCGTTAAGGTTTTTCCCTGACTTACTTTTTCGATCTAACCTTAAATCATGATTGGCTAGTTCTCTTTGGATTGCAGCTATCTGATTAGTGAGTTTTTCTGTCAGGTAGTTGGCCCGAGAAGCAGTAAGTTGGTTTGTCGCTTGTTCTCGAACAATAGTGTTGTACGTTGCCTGAGTTTCGAGTGCGTAGGGCAGTAAAATAGAAGAGCTGCACTTAAACAAGGTTCTATCGAACAAGGCTTGATGATAAGCCCCTCGAGATTTATCAACCTGCGAGCAATGGCCAATTAAGATATCAATGACGCTTTTTAATTTAGAGAAATGATTCATTTTACTTACCTTGGGCGACTGGGCTATAAGGTTACAAACCAAGCTTCGTAAGCCAGCTTAATCGCAAGTACGCTTACAACAGTAACAAAAACAGGTCGTATAAATGTAGCACCGAAACGAATAGCAGAATGTGCCCCAACAAATGCTCCAGCCATCAAACAAAGACCCATAGTTAAACCAAGAACCCAATCAATATGACCAAGAATTGCGAAGGTCACCAAAGACGTAAAGTTACTGGTAAAGTTCATGGCTTTAGATAGACCAGAAGCAAGTAAGATATTAAGACGATAAAGCGCCATCGAGCTCACAGTCCAAAAAGCGCCAGTTCCTGGGCCTGCAACACCATCATAAAAGCCGAGAATGAATCCTTGGTACTTTTGCTTTCTTTTAAGTACTGGGCACGGTTTAGGAGACACATTATGGCTCACATCTGGAGTCTTGTGAAAAATGGTATAGACCGCTGCTGCGAGAATGACTAGCGGTAATACCTTCTCTAACCACTCTGTGCTTATGGCATCAACAGTCAGGGTGCCGATTGTTGCACCTATTAAAGTAGATATGAATGCATTGACCCAACATTCAGGTTTGAACAGCTTCTTGCGATAGTAAGTAAAAGCGGCTGTTGATGAGGCGAATGTTGCGGCCAGCTTATTAGTACCGAGTGCAATGTGTGGTGGTAAACCAAGCGATAGCAAAGCTGGTACAGTTAACATTCCTCCGCCACCGGCGACAGCATCAATAAAGCCTGCAGCAAATGCAACCAAGGCAAGTATGACCAACATGGTTGGTTCAATCATTTCCATAAATAGCTAGTGTTCTCGTTATCGGCTGTTCGGGCAGCCACATGAAGAATCGAGGGATTAGTCATGCTGGGTTGTGAATGCAAGGGCCTAGCGATGGCAGACCCATAACTACCACGAGGGTAGAAAAATTAGTATTTTATTGTTCTTTTAAAAGGCGGTAGCGAATCGAGTAGGGACTTTCCGTATCGCTTCGTGACTATGCGTCTATCAAGGATCGTGACTTTACCAGAATCTCGTTCTTTACGCAGCAATCTACCCACAGATTGAATAAGCTTTTTACTCGCTTCTGGAACAGTAATCTGCATAAACGGATTACCGCCACGAGATTCAATATATTCTGAATGTGCCCGCTCTACAGGTGAGGTAGGAACACCAAAAGGAATCTTGGTAATAACAAGGTTTTCAAGCAGCTCGCCAGGTAGATCAAGACCTTCAGAAAAGCTACCCGTTCCAAAAAGAACGCTTGTTTTACCTTGGTCTATGAGCTTTTTATGTTTTTTTAGGATTTCAGTTCGTGAGGTATCCCCCTGGACCTGTAACGCCCACGACTTTTTAACGAAATCTGTTGCCAAAGCTTCTGCCACTTGGTTCATTTGCCAATAAGAAGAGAATAGAATGAGGTTGGCTTTGTTGTCTTCTATTACCTTAGGCAAAATTTCAATAAGATATTCGGTAAACTGAGGTGCTTGTGGTTCGTACTTCATTGCAGGTACCACTAATTCAGCTTGGTTCTGATAATCAAACGGCGATGCCAAAGCAAGAAATTGTACGCCATCCTCTGCTTTTTGGCTGATACCTGATTGATGACAAAAAAAGCTGAAAGAGTTGAGTGCTCTCATGGTCGCAGATACTAACACTGCACCAACACAACGACTCCAAATCTGTTGGTCCAGTTGCCAACCGACTTCTAATGGTGAGACATTAACAACAAAGTCCCCCTCGCTTTCTTTGCTTAATTCAAGCCAGCGAGCCAAAGGCGCCCCTTTTTCTCTCTTAGGTTCAGCCATTAATCGCCAAACTTGAGCAAGGTTTTCTGTTCTTTGTATATAGAAGCCAATTTCGGCAAGCGCAGGCTCTGCAAGCTTCGCGGAAAGCTCTCCGTCTTTAACTCGTTCTGCAATCAAGTCTGCAATTTTTGCTACGGCTTGGCTCGCCTTTTGCGTTAATTGTTTGAGATCTTTCGATTCGCTTTCTAACCATTCAGGTAAGTCACCATGCTCGAAGCGATACAAGCCATCTTCGAAGTGGCTAGCGTCAAACTGTTTGCTCATTTTAGTCAGAGTCGGGATCAGTTGTTGTACTGAGTCTTGCAACTCATTTCTAAATCTATGAACACGTTTCTCGTCTGCTAGCCCCGAAAGCTTAGTGATCGATTGATTCAAACGCTCTAACCAAGAGGCAGCACCTTTTAAGCTTGCGGCAGCAGAGGAGTGATCTCTCGCTACGTGTGGCAAGTGGTGAGCTTCATCAAATATATAGATGCTATTTTCTGGTTCTGGCAGTATCACACCGCCGCCTAGGTCCGCATCAGCCATCACTAAACTGTGATTGGCGATAATCACGTCTGCTTTATCTAGCTCTGAACGCGCTTTTTGGAAAGGGCAGTCTCTGTGCGTAGGCATACTGTTGTTACAGCTGTGCTTATCACTGACGATCATCTGCCAAATCATGTTGTCGATAGGTTTTGGCCACGAATCACGGTCACCATCCCATTTACCTTGGGTGAGGCTGCGGTACATGGTTTGCAGTTGCTCGATGTCTTTCTTTTTTGGTTTGGACTCGAACATCGCCATTTGACCACCATCAACCCCACACGCAGCGGCCAACTTCTCTGTACAACAATAACGCTGCCTTCCTTTCGCTAAGATGAAAGAAAACTCTCTATCGGTAAGTCGTCTATATAGAGGGAGATCTTTATTGACGAGTTGTTCTTGTAGCGCAACGGTCGCTGTTGAAATGACGATTTTACGATTGTTGAGCACGGCGACAGGAATTGTTGCCATTAAATAAGCCAGTGACTTCCCGATCCCGGTACCTGCTTCAGCAACAATCATGCGATTACTTTTGTGGTATTGACCACAAAGTGTCTTCGCTATTTCTGCAACAAGGTAATTTTGAGCACGTCGAGGTACAAAGTTATCCAACTGATCTTGGAGGTTTTGATAACTGGTGCGTATAGAATTTTGAATTTTAGTAGTTAGCATACTGTGACCTACGTAACGGAGCGAGGATAGTAGCACATATCACTAGTCGGTACATTTACCGCAAAATAGCTTGCTTTTGAATCAAAGGTAGATCTCGTTCACAAAAAAAAACTGAACCTTCAGGAACTTAACGATTTTATTTATGTTACGAAATATATATATTGAAAAATCGCACAATGCAGGCGTTAAATTCTGTGAATCGCGATTTAAATCTAAGTTGGTGGAGTATTATACTGAGTTGTTCTTTTTTTGGGCTATTATATTTCCCTTTAAATTTAAGGGTAAGTTGCTCGTAAAATGATGAAAAAAAATGTAAACCTATGATTTTTATGTATTTTTGTTTTTTTTAGGTTTGTTTTTAGTTTATTTGACACGCAGGATAATCTTTTGCAATCTAGACCACGAAATTTAGTGGCGGTGATTAACTACCAAAGAGTAGTAATGACCAGTCATAAAAAATAAAAGGGAACCGGGCAAGGATCTCCCATTCTTAGAAAAGGCAGTGGATTTATTATGAAAAAGACTCTATTAGCTCTAGCAGTTATGACAGCAGCTGGTTCTGCAAACGCAGCAATCGAAATTTACAACCAAGACGGCGTTTCTGTTGACCTTAAAGGCGACATCGAAGTTGTATACAGCAACGAGTACAAAAAAGGTTCTTCAATGGAACAAAAAATCGAAGACGCTGACTTCGGTTTTGATATCAAGTACATGGTAAACGAAGATTGGAAAGTTGGAGCTTACTGGGAATTCAACGGTTCTGAGAACGCAAACGCTCAAAAAACTCGCAATGGTGATACTTACGTAGCGGCATACAACGACACTTTCGGTTCAATCAAGTTTGGTCGTCTATGTACTGCTGTTGATGATCTAGGTATTGGTAAAGATGAAGCTTACGGTATCTCTACACTTCTAGACAACGCAACTAACGAGTGTGCTGACGAAGCTGTTCGTTACGATTACGACAATGGCGCTCTATACGCAACTCTAGGTTACGTACAAGACAAAGTAAATGGCGAGAACAACAAAGAAGAGCAAGGTAAAGATACTGAGTACTTCGATGCTCGTATGGGTTACCGTTTTGCTGATTTCGATGTTTCTGCATTCGTTGCTAATTTCGATACTAACGTAGCAAAAGGCGATCACCAAGGTTACGGTGCTGAGCTAGTATTCTCTGGTATTGAGAATGTTTACCTATCTACAGCATACTACGGTGTAAACTCTGATACTGCGAACGATGACAACTCTGTAATCGCATTTGCTGCAGGTTACACTATGGGTCTTTGGGGCTTCAACACTGGTTACTCAATCGGTGACCACGACGATAAAGTTAAAGAAGAAGATCGTTGGTTCGTTAACTCTACTTACGCAATCGCACCAAACACTAAAGTGTACGCGGAAGTCGGTGGTATTGACTACGATTCAAAACGTCTTAACGACAAAGGTGCAAAATACTACAAAACAGATACTGGTCTAGCAATTGGTGTTGAAGCATCATTCTAATGACCTCGTAATCGAGTTTTAGAAAAAAAGCCACCTTAGGGTGGCTTTTTTGTTAGGATAAAGAACAGTTTATTCGATTTTAAAGAGAGACATGATGAAGAAAGTATTGTTAGCTTTGGGCTTACTTACAAGCGTTATTGGCAGTGTAAGCGCGGCTACTCTAACGCCTCAGAAAGGCGTATCAATTCTGTACATTAATGGTCAAGCTGCTCAAAACAAAATCAGTGAAAACCAGATTAATGAGGGTTTTAACCAGGTTTTAGTTCGTTTTGATAAAAAATTTGGTAACAGCGGTGTTTACTCTTCGGCACCTTATGTATTGAATTTTGATGTTACTGGTGAAGAGGTTGAAATTAAGTCTCCAAAAGTACGTAGCTATATGGAAGCGGAGAAGGTCTTTGAAGGTGCGAATCCATCATGGGTCGTTTTACAGGATGATGTGATCATTAAATATCAACAGGATGTCATTGAACGTAAGCCCGGTTTTGCACCGTTTGGCGGTCTAGAGTCTCGACTAGCTGAGCATAATGCAAGTAAGGCAGTCTATTTTAAAGATGGCGTGTTACTTGATAAACCAGCGGAAGCAGTGGTATTAGCTTCTGTGGTAGACAATACGACAGCACAGACAAGCGGCAAAGCTCAGAAACCAGTGAAACTGGCTGAGACTCAGAATGTTGAGCAATTGCAGGCTTGGTATATCAAAGCTTCTAAGCAAGAACGCAAAGAATTCCGTAAATGGATGATTGACCAAGAGTAATCAATCTTCATCTACAAAAAAGCGAGACTAATAAGAGTCTCGCTTTTGCTATATTAGTACTTTTTCTGTATCAGTAAGAGCTAAATCTCTTTCCATTCACCTGGCTGAAGCTGACCCACGTTCATATTGCCCATTGAGTAGCGGATTAGACGCAGGGTAGGGAAGCCTATGTTTGCCGTCATTCGTCTTACCTGACGGTTACGTCCTTCGATGATGGTAATCGCTAACCATGTTGTTGGTATCGCCGCTCTGAAGCGCACAGGAGGAGTTCTTTCCCAAACCTGAGGTTCTTGCATCACTTCTACTTCTGCAGGCAATGTCATACCATCTTTTAGCTCAACACCTTTTCTCAATTTATCTAAATCTTTCTCAGAAGGCGCACCTTCAACCTGTACCCAGTAAGTCTTGGTCGATTTTGAGTTCGGCTGAGTCAACTTAGCTTGAAAGATGCCATCATTGGTCAAGACCAATAAACCTTCACTATCTCGATCTAAGCGACCAGCAGCATAAACATCTTTTACGGGAATAAAATCCGCTAGCGTTTTTCTACCTTCGCCATCAGTGAACTGGCTGAGAGTATCAAAAGGTTTGTTGAATAGAATCACTTTGCGATCTTCGGGTGCTACCTTAGGCTTTGCGTTGGTAGTTTTGCCTTTATATCGGTGTTTGCTGGAGTGCGGTTTTTTGTGTGAACTGCCAGTGTCATTTTTGCCACTGTGTTGATTCTGTCTATTACCGCTTTGTTTTAATGTGGTACCAGAACGAGCCGGTTTGTCTGAACGAGATGCGCTGCGTGAGCGAGTAGACATGTTAACTACCTTGCAAAAATGTAAACGAAGTGTGCCGAAAAGTTTTCATAGAAACGGAATTGAGCTATCATTTGCGCGCCTAAAAGACACAAAATAGAACAAGTTGATGGACTCTTAAGCCTGATTTGTTTAATTATACCTTCGTGTTTTATTATAACTGGCTCTTTTATTAAAACAATGCACTCACGGATTTGGCTCATGCTGTCATCAAGATTGCATGAAAAATAAGATAGAGTACGACTATCGAGTAAGCAGTTTTCACTCTCAGAGTCGCTTACTGGTCAATTTATAACACTCTCACTGCTTTAAGTGAGCTTGTAAGAACTATAGGGAAATTTCATGCCTACTGAAAAACCAACGATCATCTATACCATTACTGACGAAGCTCCGGCGCTAGCAACTTACTCTCTGCTGCCTATCATTCAATCTTTTACGGCTTCTTCTGGTATTAACGTTGATACTCGCGACATTTCACTTGCAGGGCGCATTATTGCCAACTTCCCTGACTACCTGAACGAAGAGCAACGTATTGGTGATGCATTAGCAGAACTTGGTGAATTGGCTAAGACACCAGAAGCGAACATCATCAAGCTTCCAAACATCTCTGCATCTGTTCCTCAACTTCAAGCAACAATCAAAGAGCTTCAGTCAAAAGGTTACGCACTTCCTAATTACCCAGAAGAAGCAAACACTGATGAAGAGAAAGCCGTTAAAGCGACTTACGATAAAATCAAAGGCAGTGCTGTAAACCCTGTGTTACGTGAAGGTAACTCGGATCGCCGCGCTCCACTTTCTGTTAAAAACTACGCGAAGAAGAACCCACACTCAATGGGTGCTTGGTCTGCGGATTCTAAGTCGCACGTTTCAAGTATGGACGACAAAGACTTCTTCGGCAGCGAAAAGTCAGTAACAATTGAAGGTGCTACAGAAGTTAGCATTGAATTCGTTGGTAAAGATGGTGCGAAGAAAACTCTGAAGCCCGCTTTTGCATTGCAAGATAAAGAGATCATTGATGCGTCAGTGATGAACAAGGCCGCTTTGGTTGTGTTCTTCGAGAAAGAGATCGCATCAGCTAAAGAGCAAGGTGTACTGCTTTCTCTTCACATGAAAGCGACGATGATGAAAGTATCTGACCCTGTGATCTTTGGTCATGCAGTTAAGGTTTACTACAAAGACGTATTCGCTAAGCACGGTCAACTGTTTGAAGAGCTTGGTGTTGATGTAAACAACGGCATCGGCGATGTATACGCAAAAATTGCTGCGCTTCCTCAAGAGCAGAAAGAAGCGATTGAAGCTGACCTACAAGCGGTATACGAGACTCAACCACCACTAGCGATGGTTGATTCGGATCGCGGCATTACTAACCTACACGTTCCAAGCGACATCATTGTTGATGCATCTATGCCTGCAATGCTGCGTTCTTCAGGTCAAATGTGGGATCCAGAAGGTAAGCAAAAAGACACGAAAGCTATGATCCCTGATCGCAGCTACGCAAGCATCTACCAAGCAGTTATTGATTTCTGCAAAGAGAATGGTGCTTTCGATCCAACAACAATGGGTAGTGTACCAAACGTTGGCTTGATGGCTCAAAAAGCCGAAGAGTACGGTTCTCACGATAAGACTTTTATCCTTGAAGCTGCTGGTCAGGTTCAAGTTGTTGACGCTTCAGGCGTTGTGCTTCTAGAGCAAGACGTAGAGGAAGGTGATATCTTCCGTATGTGTCAGGTTAAAGATGCACCGATTCAAGACTGGGTTAAGCTAGCGGTAACTCGTGCTCGTGCTTCGGGTGTTCCTGCAGTATTCTGGCTAGACGCGTCTCGCGCGCATGATGCTCAGCTTATTAAGAAAGTTGACGCTTACCTTCCTGAATATGATACCGATGGTCTTGAAATTAAGATCCTTGCTCCTTTAGAAGCAACTCAGTACTCACTGGTTCGTATCAAAGAAGGCCTAGATACTATTTCGGTTACAGGTAACGTATTACGTGATTACCTAACGGATTTGTTCCCGATTCTAGAGCTTGGTACGTCAGCTAAAATGCTATCGATTGTTCCACTTATGAACGGTGGCGGCCTGTTTGAAACAGGTGCTGGCGGTTCTGCGCCTAAGCATGTTCAACAAGTAGAGAAAGAAAACCATCTGCGTTGGGACTCTCTTGGTGAGTTCTTGGCACTAGCGGCATCTCTAGAGCACCTAAGCGTAGTAACGGGGAATGCTAAGGCACAAGTTCTCGCTGACGCGCTTGATAAAGCGACGGGTGAATTCCTAGATAACAACAAGTCTCCTTCACGTCGAGTGGGTGAGCTTGATAACCGTGGTAGCCACTACTACCTTGCAGCATACTGGGCGAAAGCGCTGGCTGAGCAAACGGTTGACGCTGACCTTGCTGCTGAGTTCGCAGGTGTTGCAACTCAATTGGCTGAAAGTGAAGAAGCTATTGTTGCTGAGCTGAATAACGCTCAAGGTCCAGCTGGCGACTTAGGTGGTTATTACCTACTTGATGATGCATTGGTTTCATCACTAATGCGCCCAAGCTCAACGCTAAACGCATTTATTGACGCATAGTGATTGGACTCATCGTTAGTAAGTCATGAACATGATTTACTAACGAGTTGCTTAGTCTGGAAGTTGAGTCACAGATAAAGTCAAAACGAAAGACGCTTTAACGATAACGTTAAAGCGTCTTTTTTATTCATAATGCTTCATAGACATAGACATAGACATAGACATAGACATAGACATAGACATAGACATAGACATAGGCCTAGCTAAAGGGATCTCTCGGACAAATTGTACTGTGAATAGCTTTTAGCTCTCAGATCGAAAAACCGCCCATTTAAGCCTGTATTACAGGTATCAAATGAGCGGTTTCAATGTTCTACTTACCTGACAGTCGTTTATTAAGACTGATAGAGGTCTACATGTTTGGCAATCGCCTATTTTACGGCGCTGCCTTCTACAGGAACAACGGAGCTAGCATGGGAGCCTTTAGGTCCACTTTCTACTTCATAATCGACCTGTTGACCTGCCTTTAAGGTTCGATAACCTTCCATTTGTATTGTGGAGTAGTGCGCGAAAATATCGCCGTCTTCACCTTCTGGACAAATAAAACCAAACCCTTTGGCATTGTTAAACCATTTTACTGTACCTGTAGCCATGCTATACATCCCTCATGCATTTTGTTACTAACGTTGTTATATCAAATCAATGTAAGTTCGATTGATATTATTCCTATCAACTAAACAATTTCAGCTGATAGCTTGAATCTCATACATTGCTTACGGAAATTAACGCTACCCTGCGTAATTATTCCTTATTATAAATTTTTAACGCTTATTACTAGGTTTAGAATCGTGTTACGAAGTTGTATCAGAAAAACCTTTTAGCTCCAATGTAGCTAATGATTGAGTACAGTCAATAGCAAATTGGTATAAAAATGATCAATTTTAATAACAAATCACATTCGAGATTGGCTGCATACTATTAACTAAATAGTAACTTAACGACGATCTTATCGTCACCATCAATAGTTGTGGTGTCTTTTTAATCAATCACATATGTTAATCCTGTTAATCGAGATCTTTTATTTGCAGCGATGGAAATGGTGGATTAGGCTCAGTATAGAGGAATATTTTTTGGTACTGTTTCTTGGTGCAGTTTCTTAGTACACCGTAATGCGTGAATGTGGTAAATTTGAGTTAACTAAACATTCACGATTTCCGAAAAATAACCCTTAGCAAAGCTAATATGAGCAGAAACTTTGAATGGGCATCTCCAGGCTCAGATTTACTGGAGAAAGAGAGAACGAAAGTAAAGCCACCGGCAATGTATAACGTTGTATTACATAACGATGACTACACGCCTATGGACTTTGTAATCGAGATCCTAGAGCGATTTTTCTCACTAGATATCGAAAAAGCAACGGAAGTGATGCTCAAGGTTCATTATGAAGGTAAAGCTATTTGTGGCACATACAGTGCTGAAATAGCCGAAACAAAGGTAGCGCAGGTAACGATGTACTCAAAGGAAAATGAGCATCCGCTACTATGTACAATGGAGCAAGTGTAAATTGCTCGAACAACACTGTTGTTCCCTTAGGAGGTACTTATGCTAAATAAAGAATTAGAGACGAGTTTAAATGGCGCATTTTCTCGTGCGCGAGACAAGCGACATGAATTCATGACTGTCGAACACCTCCTACTAGCATTATTAGAAAATGATGCGGCCAAGGAAGCGCTCCAAGCTTGTCAGGCTGATCTCGATGCTCTTCGCAATGAGCTCGATATTTTTATCGACCAAACGACCCCACTTATCCCTGAAAGCGACGAGACTCGTGAAACCCAGCCCACGCTGAGCTTTCAACGAGTACTTCAGCGCGCTGTTTTTCATGTTCAATCTTCAGGTCGCAGCGAAGTAACAGGTGCAAATGTACTTGTGGCTATTTTTAGTGAGCAAGAATCTCACGCGGCGTATCTTCTTAAGAAAAACGACATCAGCCGCTTAGACATAGTGAATTTTATTTCACACGGTATTACCAAAGGCAGTAATGAAGGCGATAGCGGTTCATCACCTGATTCATTTGGTGGTGCAGAGAATGCCGAAGAAGCTAACTCAGAAGATCGTCTAGAAAATTTTGCGACTAACCTTAACGAAGTAGCGAAGCAAGGTAACATTGACCCACTCATCGGTCGTGACAAAGAGCTAGAACGTACCGTTCAAGTTCTGTGTCGTCGTCGTAAGAACAACCCTCTATTAGTGGGAGAGGCGGGTGTAGGTAAAACTGCTATCGCTGAAGGTCTTGCATGGCGCATCGTTGAAGGCCAAGTCCCTGAAATTATTCAGAGCAGCGTAATTTACTCTTTGGATATTGGTTCATTGCTTGCGGGAACGAAATATCGTGGTGACTTTGAGAAGCGCTTTAAAGCGATTCTGAAGCAACTCGAGAAAGAAGAAGACGCTATCCTGTTCATCGATGAGATCCATACCATTATTGGTGCGGGTGCAGCATCGGGTGGTCAGGTGGATGCGGCAAACCTAATTAAACCGCTATTAAGCAGCGGAAAATTACGTTGTATTGGCTCAACCACTTACCAAGAGTACAGCAGTATTTTTGAGAAGGAGCGTGCTTTATCTCGTCGCTTCCAGAAAATCGATATTGTTGAACCATCGCTAGATGATACAACCAAAATTCTGATTGGCTTGAAGCCTAAATACGAAGCTCACCACGAAGTACGTTACACCAACAAAGCGTTACGTGCCGCTGTGGAGTTGTCTGCTAAGTATATTAATGAACGTCACCTTCCAGATAAGGCGATTGACGTTATTGATGAAGCGGGTGCTCGTAGTCGTTTGGCTCCAGCAAGTCGTCGTAAGAAGACAGTGAGCGTGGCTGATATCGAGTCGATGGTTGCGAAAATGGCTCGTATTCCTGAAAAGTCAGTATCGTCTTCAGACAAAGATACGCTGCAGAAACTGGATGACCGCATGAAAATGTTGGTATTCGGACAAGACCCAGCGATCGATGTATTGAGCGAAGCGATCAAGTTGACTCGTGCAGGATTAGGAGCAGACAATAAACCTGTTGGTTCATTCCTATTTGCTGGTCCTACTGGTGTCGGCAAAACCGAGGTGACGGTTCAGCTTTCTAAACTAATGGGTATTGAGCTTCTGCGCTTTGATATGTCTGAGTACGGCGAGCGTCACTCGGTAAGCCGCTTGATCGGTGCGCCTCCTGGTTATGTTGGTTATGATCAAGGTGGTCTGCTAACCGATGCTGTTATCAAGAACCCACACTCTGTTGTGCTACTTGATGAGATCGAGAAGGCACACCCAGATATCTTTAACTTGTTATTACAGGTGATGGACAACGGTACGCTAACCGACAACAACGGTCGCAAAGCAGATTTCCGCAATGTGATCCTAGTGATGACAACCAACGCTGGTGTCGCAGAAACCGAGAAGAAATCGATCGGTTTGATCCAACAAGATCATGCGCCAGACGCGATGAGCGAAATCAAGAAGGTCTTCACACCAGAGTTCCGTAACCGTCTTGATAATATCATCTGGTTCAACAGCCTTGATCCAAGTGTGATCAGTCAAGTTGTTGATAAGTTCATTGTTGAGCTTCAGGTCCAACTGGACGCTCGTGGTGTATCTTTAGAGGTTTCTGAGGACGCTCGTCATTGGTTAGCAGAAAGAGGCTATGACAAGACCATGGGCGCTCGTCCGATGGGACGTGTGATTCAAGAGAAGCTTAAAAAGCCTCTTGCTAATGAGTTGCTGTTCGGGAACTTGGTTGACGGCGGTACGGTTAAAGTATCTCTGAAAAAAGACGAACTGGACTTCATCTATGTTGGTGCGAAAGAAGAGGTTATGCATTAGGCATACTCCTTAAACACTAACGGCTTATAAAGAGCACTGAGTACAGTTAATCACGATATTAAACGCATGACTTCGGTTGTGCGTTTTTTTATGCTTGCTAGATGCTAGATGCTAGATGCTAGATGCTAGATGCTAGATGCTAGATGCTAG
>NZ_JBGONU010000037.1:0-47705 GCF_041439295.1 Vibrio sp. 1F253
AAAAGTGGCTCTGCGACAGTCGCCAACGGTGGGGCTTGGAGTAGCAGTACCGTTGACATCAGCGATCAACCGAACGGCACTTACACCGTCATTGTGACGGGCACCAACGCTTCAGGCGTGCAAGTCACCGAAAGCGCAAGCTTTACGCTCGCGCAAGCCATGCCGACGTTAATGAGCGCGACGTTTAATCCAACGCATCAAGCGATAGGTCAGAGCGTATCGGTCAGCCTTCAGTTCGATAAAGCGTTGCAAGCGGCCAGTGCAGAATTAGGAGGCACGCTCATCTCGCTGACGAAGAGTGTGGATGCCCGCGTGTGGACCGGGGATGTACTGGTTCCAGCATCGTCTGATTTGAATGTCGGTTTGGTGGTGAGAAATTACCAAGATTTATCGGGTAATGTGGGCGCGCAAGACAGCACGCATTCGCTGCCTATCACGCCAACGTTGGTCATCACGCCAGTGAGCAGCGTGGACGGCAGTAACGCCACTAGCTTGGTATTTTCAGGCACATCGACGCGTTTAGATGGTCAAGGACTTAGTCTAGAAGTGAAAGCGCAGGGCAGTGATGCGGTATTAAAAAGTGGCTCTGCGACTGTCGCCAACGGTGGGGCTTGGAGCAGCAGTAGTGTTGACATCAGCGATCAACCGAACGGCAGTTACACTGTCATTGTGACGGGCACTAATGCTTCAGGCGTGCCAGTCACCGAAAGCGCAAGCTTTACGCTCGCGCAAGCCATGCCGACGTCAACGAGCGCGACGTTTAACCCAACGCACCAAGCGATAGGAGCTGAAGCGGCTGTGATTGAATCGGTTTTTACTCTGAATAATGGCGTGAGATCCACGGCGGTTATTAAACCAAACCTATTTCATCAAACTTTTGAGTTAGTTAGTAATAAAAAATTCGCAGCATAGCGCCAATCGTTATGCAAGAAATGAGAAAAAGGTCTGTCCGTTGAGCAGACCTTTTTTATACACATATCTCAGGCTATAAATATTTAAGTGTACGATATCCCTATCGCCTCTAATTTCTCCACAAATATCGATATAATGTTCAGTGTGAATGTTGTTTTCAATTAATGTCCATTTTTATTGCAATATTTTCTTTCAAATTAATTCATTATTTAGGTGAAATTTAACTAAGATAATTATTATAACTATTGATGTGTTCAAAATACTGATTTTATCGATATTTTGCATAGTGTTTTTTGATGTGAGCCCCATAAAAGTACCATCTTGATAATAGATGGGGACTCTATATAGTAGCCACATCACACTTTGTAATTAGTGTGGTGTTCTGCTTTGGGTAATTATTTTAACCCCTATTTTTAGCTAGTTTATTTAAACATGTTGTCTATTAGCTGTGTTTGTGTGGGAATTTATTCCCACTTTTTTTACTCTTTTACTATCGATACATAATGCTTATACAAGCTTGCTAACTCGAAGGTATGTCGCCACTAGATACGTATTTCCGGTTTTGTTGGCATTGACTTTAACGTGTTACAACGAATGTTACATGATGTTGATGCGTAATTATCTGCTCCGTTAGTTTGCTAGTAAAATTGACTATTTATCCTGTTTAATTGACTGTTTTACTAGCGTTTTAGCAGGTGGTGTTACCATTTCTAATTTGTTGAAATTTATAATTATTCCGCGTAGAATTTCTTCAACCAAATCGTTTTTTTAAGCCTTATCAGCTTAGCTATCACCGCAACTATTGATACCCGTAGGTTGTGGAGAATCCAAATGCACTTAGTTTGCAAATTTATATCTAGTTCGTCCCTCAGTACGAACGACCTTCAATATGTCTTAACACCAGATGAGTGTGTAGGGCTATTTTCGCGTGTGCGCACCCCGAAAGACATCTTGGCTCAATTACCAAGTAATTTGCTTCAGCAGGTTACTGCGTCGGCTAAAAAAAATGTCCACAGCCTACTCAACGCGATTCGAGTTGAACTCGTAAAAGCGAACTGGGTTTGTCTTTCCTCCAATGTGCGACGTAGTCCATTAACCAATAAACAGCTAGCAAGCTTCCCTAAACTGAAGATACATGTTGATAGGGTGAGTAATTGCAGTTCAGAGCGCGCTCACAAAGCCAACTACAAGCAAGTTGTCGATGATGTACCTTTGGCACGTCACTATAGCTTCTCGCCAGTTGAACCTTCCCCAGAACACAAAATTGTGGTCGAGTTTGCGGGCCAGTGGTCTAGCAATGCGGCATGTTTAGCGCTAGGTAAAACCGATGAACAGCAAGGAAAGGTTACGGTAGCAAAACCCGATCTCGCCAACAAACACCGCAGCCTAGCGACGTTTAAAGATCTCGAGGCTGAGGGCAAAACGCTTTATATCAAAATTCCTTGTTCTGACCAGCCTCAGCCAATCTTGCTTAAACTCGCCGAAGGCCTGCAACCCGTTGATAAAGACACTCAGATGGATGAATGGGATAACGTGTTGGTGCCGGTGAGACCATTGGCTTACTTAGATGGCAGCAACGACAAAGCAAAAGCTTCGGATCTGCGTGGTGGTTTTCTTTATGTCTTTTGGAAAGGGAAGCTTTGGCGAGAGATGGCCATAAACGAGAAGGGTTACTACCAAGACGTTGACGTCGAGTATTACCGTACCTTAGAGCAAGAAGAAAAGAAAAAAGACACACATCAGGTAATACAAAGAAGCGCAAGCGGCTTTGCCATGGCGCATTTCTGGGCACCTTACAAAATATTGGGTGAAGTCCAACAAGGGGAAAGTGGACTCAAGATCATTTTTTCACCGAAACAAAAGCGCTTTGCTCAAATTGAAGCATTAGAATCGGATGCTGCTTTGCTAGAGAAATCCAGCACACCATTAGATGAATTAAGCAGTTACAGTGACGGACAGTCATTCAGTGCACAAGAATTCACCTCTGATGTAGACAGTGCCGCCATCCACAAAGTTACCGAAGACGACATGCCATGGCTGAGCGACCAGCAAGCCATAGTACGTAACTATGACCAGAGTAACACCGTGATTGCTTATGTAGATGGAAAAAACAGTGGTCTATTATTCCGGGTGGATGTTGGCACCTCCGGCATCACCGCTTTGAATTCACTCTATGTGACCGATCACAATAGCGATTATAAAGACG
The DNA here is from genome assembly GCF_041439295.1 of Vibrio sp. 1F253. Taxonomy (NCBI): domain Bacteria; kingdom Pseudomonadati; phylum Pseudomonadota; class Gammaproteobacteria; order Vibrionales; family Vibrionaceae; genus Vibrio; species Vibrio sp. 1F253. Next base: position 3,119 of record NZ_JBGONU010000037.1, read on the forward strand.
TGTTTGATTTAGAGTTTTATGAAGGGGAAGACCACGATTGGCAACAAGCGTTACTAAGCGGGCTACCATCGGACGGAATCTTTACTATGTCTCTTGTACATGATCAAGATCCTGATAGCCGTCACGTACTTTTTGATCAGGTTGCTTATAACGATTTATTTGTTGAGCCTGAGAGCGCTACTGAAACTCCGCCAAAAGCTCTGCCAAACGACAAGCCTAAAGGTATGACAACAGAAGAAAAACAACGCTTTGAGTCATTAGTGCTGGATTGGTCGTTGTAACCTCACTAGAAAATGGATTAAGAATGAAAAATAAAATATTACTCGGCTTGGGTTTGACGACTGTTGTTGTCGCAGGCATTGGTTACATAGCAACTAAACCCTATTTTGACGAAAAAGCTCGAATAGAATTATTGGCGGACCAATTAGAGTCACGGATTAATACGCGATTTAATGATGGAAGTAAGTGGAGATACCGCTATTCTTTTGAAATACCTAAGAACCCGAAGGTTGGGGATTGGAATACTGAGAATGTTAAGCTCCCTCAAGTGTTGTTTTCTATCGAAAACCGAAAAGACAAATCCAAGGTCAGTTACTGGGCATTAAACATTGATGGTACTAACCCTCAATTGTTGATCCCTGAGGGGATATTGCCGCCTGCGCCCAATACTGGGATTGATTATGCTAAATATATGTCACGATCGCCAAACGGCCGCTACCTTGTTATCCCTCAGAAAGATAGTACTGTGTTGTATGATGTAAGTAGTGGTGAAATAACTGAAATTAGTGAGGTATATGGCTCAACTCGTCACGATATTATGTGGGATACAGACAGCACGCAAGTCGTCGTAAAAAAACGAGATGAACTTCTGCTGGTTAAGCTAGACACAAAAGAGGTAGTTAAATTTACCGATGTGAATGGTTCATGGGCAGAGTACTTGACTTCTTTTGCCAAGCCTTATTTGAGCCAGTCAGAGCAAGCGATCTATTTTAGTTACGAACCGGGACTGGCTGGGTTTGGCTGTAAAGGCAGGAAAGAAGAGTACCTCGAAACTTTTGGTGAGAGCGATGTACCCAAATGCGGTAATACATTTGTGTTTGATGCCCAAACCTTAAAACTGGTAGATCGCGGTGATTTTACTCCGGATAGCTACGATTGTAATGTTTGGGGCGGTACGTATGGAGATGGCTTCTATTGCCTCGGAGGTGCGGCATACCGTTCGGGAAGACCATCTGAAAAAATAGGCAACTTCCCTGCTACGGTCGATCTGTTGGCTTTTAACGATAGTGATATGTGGTTCGTACCTGTTAATGGTCGAAATATAAGACGCGTGTTACACCAGCCAAATGAGAATAGCCCTACGACAGAAATGTTATACCTTTACGGCGCTAAAGGTGTAAAAAAATCTGCGTTTGGTTTTGGCTTTAGCCGTTATGTGATTGAACATAAAGAGACGGATAATTGGAGTGAGTCACTCTACCCATTGCCAACCTACGCTGACCTAGAAAAAGCTAAAGCGGTACTAAAGGAGCGTAATCATGGCTAGGGCTAAGATTGAACAGCACTCTCTCTATTTAATGGGGCAATTAGTCGGACCAACTGGAGATGCAATTGACGGTAATGGGCTTTATCCATTACCTGGCTTTGCGCTAGCCCTACCAGAGCTAGCAGTTGTTCAAGCTGCGGACGGTAGCAGCAGTAAGAATGAGTCACCATTATACTTCAGTGATTCATCAGGTCGGCTACAAGGTTGGAATTCCAAGGTTCAATCCGTTAATGAGCTTGTTGGGAACAAGCTTGCTTCTACGCCACTTTTGATTTCTAGCACGACAGATAAGTTAAAACCCATCTATATTCCACCTTACTTAATTCCCGCTGCGGTAATGTCTGAAAATACAACTTGGCCGGAAAGATTAGCTAAATTAGCTAAAGAAGTAGTCACCTCGCAAGGAAAAGAGATCCGCTTGTCCTCCGTAGAAGACTGGCAAATCAAAGATGATTTGAGTAAGGATGCAGCCGAGAGGCGATTTTTAGCGCCCGAATTAGCCGAGTTTTTTATCCATAAAGCTGAAGCGGCAGAAGCGCAGTTTGGGCAGAAAAAAGGGGCGTATAAACGCCTGTATGAACAAATTTATAACGGCAACTATAAACATAATTTTCATTATCTGCGCATTCCTCAAGTTTGGACCATCAATTTATTCTTCTCAGCCGACTATTTTGAGGGTGCGGAAGTTACTTTGTCTGGACAGCCGGAAAACTTAATCATCAAAGGGGATGCTAAGGACATTGGCAATAAAATCACCAGCCGAGTGAGGAAGGTAGAATACTTTGATATTGCCAACCAAGCCAGTGACGCCAAGGATGCAGATAAAGTAACCCAATATGTAGCCACATTTTGGATCACGGGCGGTCACCTAGATGATGATGAACAAATTAAGCAATTAGTCCGCTTTGATATAGATTTGAGTACGATTAATGCTTACTTGGAAGACACCCTAGATCTCGAAGATGAAAATCAAAAACGCCTATTGGAAGAGAGTTTAGCCCAAGTTGATGAGTTAAGCCTCCCAAACAATTGCTACTCTTTGTCTGAACAAGTCTTACACCTACCGATTTATTCAATAGCAGGGCGCAGCATCATTGTGTCCGGTGATCCTATATCTGTTGAAGAATCACTGTTTCAACATGCGCCAGACACGTTTAAAGGTTGGCTAGATTGGAGTAAAAACCTCCCCTATACCAGCGAAAACAAAGCCGCGAACGGTGTTCAACCATCGATTAATATTCTTAACTCCATTGGGAACTATAAAGGGGTTATCGAAGCTTCAGCGTCAGGCGTAATGGACCCATTCAGTATGACGACGGTCCATAAAGCGTTCAGCGCGGGTTTGAATAAGGAGCAAGCTGGAGATGAACTTTTAAATGCGTTAAAACTCGCGGTCGGTATTGATGCTAAAGCTAAGGGGTTCTTAGATTTTGCGCAAACGCTCAAGCCACCAGCGCAAGGTACACTTGCACCGATTACTGATTTAGCGAATGCCCTCAACTGGTCAAATCACCTTGGGAATACCTTACCGAGCGTTTATACGATTCCACCAGCGTTACAGCATTTTTGGCATAAGGTTGACGATAAGATCTTAACCCCTTTAAAGCCGGCCGTTCGTGCTATTGAATATGTGCTTGATAAGCCTTTTGGTTTTGCGCAGCTTGTTTCTAGCGGTCTTGAAATCCCAAAAGGTGTTGAGAATTCTGAGACGGCGTTTAATGCCTATATCGATAAGTCAAAAGAATATGGACAGAAAACACAATCGGTTATCTCTACGCTTTCACTGAGTGATGAAAAAGATCGTCAGGTTTTGCTTGAGTCTGAAGCGGAACATAAAAAAGCGCTCCTTGAAGCATTCTCTGATGAAAGTGTACGCCACAGAGTATTACTAAATGGTCAACCGTTGTCACAAAAAAAACAGGCTAAAGAAGGCGAGGCAAGCTATCTCACGCTGTTTTTCGAATTTGATAGTGCGAATGATAAACTTGCCGATTCTGATAAGGACCTAGTAAAAAAAGTGGCAAAGTATCTGAGTGCTACAGAATCGGAAATGTTGTTGAACGTTGAAGGTTATACGTGTGATATCGGCTTGGTGGAATACAACACTAAACTGTCAGATAAACGTGCTGCAGCGCTTAAATCTTCTATTTTAGAAGAGCTTGGTGCAGATGCTATTAAGTGGGAGTATCGCATTTCAGCGCTCGGGAAAGGCGTTTTTGCTGATAATGATACGCGCAATAGACACTTAAGCCGTAGAGCGGAAATGAAGTTTTATCTTAATTCTGCTTTCGAATACCCTGCCTGTAGAAGTTGGCTGTTATCGCTTGAGAAAAATCGCCAGAAAGCAGTTTTGGCGGAGATGAAAGTCCATAAGGAAATTTGGAAGTTTTCTGGTCAAGCCTTTGACATTGCACTAGGCTTTGCCGCGCCAATGCTGGGTCCGGGAGCGGCTTTAGCTTATGGGTTGTATTGGTCAGGTGAAACCTTAGTTTCGACATTGAATGGCGCAGCAAAAATCCTCAATAAAGAGCTAGAAGAATATAAAGATAAACAGAAACGTTTCTCTGAATTTGATGTTGTTGGACAAGCGCTACTATATCGTGATTTACCCGCGTTCAATGAGTTAAGTGTACTTGGCAAAGCATATATAAAACGCGCTATTGCACTCAATGGGCTGTTACGATTGCTACTCCTTGAAGCTCAAATGAATAAAGAAACGGCCGCGCCCAATTATGTGTCGCAGTATCACGCGGTTAGTCACTTAACATCAGGGCAAAGAGATCTTGATATTGAAGGTTACATAAAGACTTATCTTCTTAGTGATGATTGGGATCTGGGAGGTACTTGGCTTCCTTCATTCCATCTTGATGAAGCTTGGTTGGAGACAAAGAACATTTATCGCAGTGCTTCAGAAAGTGTGTTGAGCTTTTCTGCTATGACGAGCTATGTTACCTATCGAGCAAAGCAGTCTAAGACGGGGGAAGAAGCGCTTGAACAATCGCAGGTTTATCAGAAGTTCTGTCCAATACATACCATAGCTGACTCTAGTTTAACTAAGCTAAAATCTCTATTAAAATCCCCGGATTTATCTAAGCTCGATAAGTCGATATTTTTAGATCATATAGTTTCAGTTAAGGTCGGCGACAATTGGCATCTGCTTGAAAAACTGGTCAATCAAGGTAAGACAATTTCACCGACTATGCCAATTAGAGTACTTGTTATTCTTGATATGAAAGACGAAGCGCTGACCAAGTTCAAAGAAGAAGGTTTGCTTACTCTTGTGCCTGTAGGTGTTAGGCCTGTGAGGCAAAACAGGCTGTTTGACGATTTTGGATCTTACACTACTGAATATGTTCGTGAAATTGCACTGGAGTCATTAGTTGAAACTGAGAGGGTGTATTTAACAGAAAAACAAATGATAGAGACGGATACGCCACTATACGGTGTTGTTGTAAGCCCTACGTATTACTTTGGATGCAACATCATCAGTGGCATCAAGCCTATTGCTGATGACTACGGTAGTAAAGAATGGAAGTCAGTGTTTGGTCAGGTGGATGAGCAGCAATCAGCGTCTTACGTAATGCGTTACTTGTTAGAGGTTGGTGTACCAAATGTCAGTAAAACGGAATCAAAGTTAACATACAAAAGAGAGCTCGTATTTAAAACTCAAGACGGTAAGGTGATTACTTCTAGCACGAATAAGGCATCCATCTTTAATTTAACTATGTCTAAAGAGCATGAGTTCTTGTATGAGAAGACTTTTTTAGCCAGAACGGGAAAAAAGGCGGTCGAGTACCCAGAGCTATTTTCAGACGTCAAGGCAAACTTATATATTTATGATGCTAGCGTGAAGAGTCTGATCCCTGGTAATGAGCACGATGATAAAATGGAAGCGATTGGTTGGACGAAGAAGCAACCATCTTATGATACCTCTGAAAAAGCAACCAAGCTGTTGCTCATCGTCAGTACAAAATCTGTTGAAAATGTTGAACAAACACTTGAACGAGGAGGGTTTGATCCTCACCGTTTACCCGTGGATATTCGTCTGAAATCAAACGACGCAGAAGGCTTCTACAATTTTGAACATCAAGACATCGACTTGTATCCATTAGGAAAGGTCGAAGTGAACCTTGAGAAGAAAGAGGTGTCATTCAAACCTAAATCAATACCGCAAAGCCTGAATAACGTATCGGATCATCTTTCTATCAATATGAGTAAGCTTGTAAGTGATCTCGTGGTTAAGGATGGTAGTTTATTCGATTTTACGCCTGATTTTGTGGATACTGATTTATATGCAGTCGAAATTTCGTTGAAGTACACCAATGCAGCAGGAAAAGAGATGGTTGGTTTACGACCGTTTATTGCGCGCACAAACGAAAAGCCATTTATTAGCGTCGACATAGATGGAAAAGCTGGACTAGCTTTAAATGCCTCATCACAGAAGCTTCCTGTAAGAGTTGTTGATACAACAGCGCCAACTTTGTTCAATTCAAGGGAGATCCACTACAACGCAAAATGGTATGAAATGAATGAAAAGGAGTTTAACTCCATTTCTGAATATACTGCGGGAACGACTGATGATGCTGATTCCAATGTGGCAAATTCAACTCGTAGCAAGATATCGCATAAAGCTACCCCTTTGAGTGTTTGGATGAATGCGGAACCTCTGATGAAAGATTACTCTTCAGCTAAGGTAATGCCTCTATCGAAACAACGAGAGCAAATACTTAAAAAGTGGTTGCTTGATGGAAAATAAGAAAAAACCGCCTTCGGGCGGTTTTTCTTTTCTTATCAATTAAAACAGAAGTTAGAATTTTCCCGTTTCCCCATCAGCCCGCCGCAGAAATATCGTATTTCTTCATCTTGTGATTGAGTGTACTTAACGGCAGCGACAGTTGTTCAGCCGCTCGTTTCGTGTGCCAATTACAAGAGTTTAAGCAGTCAATAATTACGGTACGTTCGTACTGGCTTACGACCTCTTTTAGGCCAACTGCGACATCGTCATCTCCTAGAGGTTCAGGTTCGAACGTGGTTTGAATTGCCGATGTAACTGGAGCAACAACTTGACGGTGTTCTACGTCTTCAGGGATTTGTTCACCAAACTCAATCTGAGTAATGGTTTCAAAATCGGAAAGCAGAACCGAGCGTTCAATGATGTTCTTAAGCTCGCGCACGTTACCGGGGTAGGGGTAAGCGAGCAGTTGGTTTCTCACATTAGCACTCAATCCTGGTGATTGAGGCAAGCCTAACATCGTCGTGGTGTGCTGAACAAAGTGCTCGGCAAGTGGAATAATGTCCGCTTGTCTGGATCTCAGTGGTGGTAAAGTGATAGGAAACACATTTAGGCGGTAGAATAAATCGGCCCTAAAGCCACCGTCTTTAATCTGCTGCATTAAATTACAGTGTGTCGCTGCAATGACTCTGACATCCACTTCAATCTCTCTGCTGGCGCCTACAGGGCGAACTTTACGTTCTTGCAGCACACGTAACAGTTTAGCTTGAAGTAGCATTGGCATATCGCCAATTTCATCTAGGAACAGGGTGCCACCGTTTGCTGCTTCAAATAAGCCAACTTTGTCCTTGTCTGCACCGGTAAATGAGCCCTTTCTGTGCCCGAAAAGTTCGGATTCCAGAAGTTGTTCAGGAATTGCGGCACAGTTCTGAACGATTAATGCTTGGTCAGAACGATTCGAGTTTTCGTGAATGTATTTTGCAATGACTTCTTTACCTGCACCCGTCTCGCCTCTAAGCAAGACGTCGACAGGCAACGAGAGCACTTTATCAAGTCGGCTCAATACATTGACCATCTCTTCACTTTCAGCGATCGGACCTTGATAGGTTTTCTTTGTCCGCTTTTTTAGCTGAGTATTTTCACGAACCAACGCTTGGTTATCGGCGCTTAAACTCTTAATCACTTGACCATATTGCTCTAACCAAATGGCATGGCGAATATTACTCGCCGCCATTCGGCAAAACTCGGTAAGTGCGGTTTCGTTATCGATAACGCTTAAATCAAGCAAAACCAACAATCCGATAGTTTTGCTTTCATCATCAATCAATGGCCAAGCAAGTAAGTTATTGCTTTTTAGACCTAACGTTTGCTCGGTTTGATAGATGCCTTCACAGTCATAACCATTGTAAGTGTATAGCTCATTGATCAAGACAACTTCGCCGTTACGTACGGCGAAGTTGAATGGGTCGGCTTCACTTACAGTGTCTAACTGCAGTGGCTCCCAAGGATGTGAGGCGATGACTTTTTCATGGTGATGCGCGGTACTTGGAATCAAGGCTTGACCGGTTTGGTCAAGCACGTAAATGATGCCATGTTTCGCGAAAGTCATTTGCCTTGCTGCTGTGAGAACGGCATCCAAAGTTTGAGCTAACTGGCTGCGATCAGCCAGAGATTGGCTGATCGCAAGTAGGGCGTTACTAAGCTCACTATGGTTAGCTGAACGCATAGGTTAGAGTTCCTTGCTCGTCGACAGAAACTTCAATTTGAGTATGTGAATCATCCTTGTCATTCACCAGTAGTTGAGTCGAAAGCTGCGGCAATAGTTGACGGTTAATAACGGCATCAATATTTCGAGCTCCCGTCTCCGCAAGGCGGCAGTTGCCTAATACGAATTCCACTAAGTTATCACCATAGCAAAGTACCAGTTTGTGGTGGCTTTGCAGGCGCTCAGACACTTTCTTCAGTTTATGATGGATGATATCAGTCATTGCTGCGTCTGAAAGAGGAAGGAATGGCAACACGGACATACGAGCCAACAAGGCTGGCTTGAAGTGTTGATTCAACGTTGGGCGAATGGCTTCAGCGACGATATTGGCATCAATGTCTTTCGCTTGGTGAACCAAAGACTCAATCTCATGTGTCGCGAGGTTACTCGTCATGATGATGAGCGTATTTTTGAAGTCGATGGTACGACCTTCGCCATCATTTAGTGTGCCTTTGTCGAACACTTGGTAGAACAGGTTGAGTACTTCTGGGTCTGCTTTTTCAACTTCATCTAAAAGAACAACAGAGTAAGGGCGCTGACGTACTGCTTCGGTTAGCATACCGCCTTCGCCAAAACCAACATAGCCAGGAGGAGAACCAATAAGGCGAGACACAGTGTGTTTCTCTTGGAACTCAGACATGTTGATGGTGGTCATGAAGCGCTCACCACCAAACATTTGGTCGGCGATAGCACGAGCGGTTTCTGTTTTACCTACACCACTTGGGCCAACCAATAAGAAAACGCCTGTTGGTGCATCTGGGTTACCTAATCCCGCTTTTGCGGTTTGAATTCCTTCAGCAAGCGCATCAATGGCAAATTCTTGGCCTTTAATGTTTTGAATTAGGTTTTGCTTCAAGTTTAAGGTCGCTTGCGACTCATCTTGAAGCATTTTTCCCATAGGAATGCCTGTCCAATCAGATATCACATGACTAATTTCGTCGGGACCCACTTCATAGTGAACGAGCGGATTGGTACCGCGCACGTTATCTAAACGTTCGTTACAAGACTGAATAGCTTCACGAGTCTGCTCTTCAGAATATTCATGACAATTTGGTTTGTCACTTGTTAGTTCTTCATTGTCTTGAAGCGTATTGTCAGCTTTAGGAGCACTGTCTTCTTCAGTCGAAGGAGTAGTAAGGCTATAAAGATGGCTACGCAGTTCAATGATTTCTTGAATAAGAGATTGTTCTTTTTTCCATTGAACCTGAAGGGTAGCTTGTTCTTCTGTGGCCTTTTCAATCTTCTCTTTTAGCTCAGGAATTAAAGCGGCACTGTGTTTGTCACCAGTTTGTTGAAGTTGGTCACGTTCTAGAGCTTCGAGCTCACGATTCGCAGCGGCAATTTCTTGATGTAATGTTTCAACAGGTGCCGGTGTTGCATTAAGGCTAATATTGACGCGAGCACAAGCCGTATCTAACACGTCGATTGCTTTATCTGGCAGTTGGCGTCCGGTGATGTAACGATCAGCTAAGTTTGCTGCGGCAGTGATTGCGTCGTCACGTACGTATACGTTATGTGACTTTTCATAGGCTGGTCTTAAGCCTCGGATGATCAATGCTGCTTGAGTAGCCGACGGCTCATCAAGTTTTACCAGTTGGAAACGGCGCGCCAGAGCTGGATCTTTTTCGAAATATTTCTTGTATTCAGACCATGTGGTGGCAGCAATTGTTTTTACTTCACCACGTGCTAGAGCGGGTTTAAGTAGGTTGGCAGCATCACTGCCGCCAGCTTGATTGCCTCCACCAACTAGCGTGTGAGCTTCATCTATAAATAAAATGATTGGAGTCGGTGAATTCTTCACTTCATCTAGTACTGCGTTAAGGCGTTTTTCAAACTCACCTTTTACACTCGCTCCTGCTTGAAGTAAGCCCATGTCTAGGCCATATAGTTCAACACCTTTGAGGCAGTCTGGCACATCTCCTTCGGTAATTTTTAATGCAAGACCCTCTACCACCGCTGTTTTACCAACTCCCGGCTCACCTACTGCGATTGGGTTATTTTTTCTGCGTCGCGCCAAGATGTCGATTATTTGTCTGATTTCTTGATCACGGCAGAATACTGGGTCGATCTCGCCCTTTCTTGCTTTGCCGGTAAAGTCGGTGGTGAATTTACTTAATGCCGAACCATCTTCACGTGCGTCGGTTTTTTCAGATGTCGTTGCTAAAGATTCAAGAGAGTTTGTTGTAAGTTCAGAAAAGTTACGTTTTAAGGTGTCTGGGTTTACACCTTCTAAGATTGAAGCGTAACCGTGCTGACCATAGCGTAGTGGGTTACTCACTAGCGTAAGAAGTAGGGCGCCAGAGCGAATCTGAGTTTCGGATAGGTCTAAAGACGAGACTAACCAACTTTCTTGAAGCCATTCGATTAAAAGTGAAGAGAAAACGGGCTTGCTGCCATTTCCTGTGGTGTTGGTATTTAGCGTAGAACGAATAGATTGTCTTAATATGGTCTCTGAGCAATCGAAATGACTTAATAAGATGTCAAAATCACTATTTGGCCTTTCTAATAAGCTTAATAGATAGTGTTCAATTTGCACTTCATTGGCTTTTTCCGATACCGCTAATGCAGCAGCATCTTCTAAAGCGACTTTTACAATCGGGTGCAGACGCTGTATCAAAGAGGAAAGGTTTATATTTATCATTTTAATTCTGTTAGTTATTTATATGGGATGTGCTAATTATACTAAAATTGGTAACTGGTTTTTTATTCGGAGATGAATTTACTATTGTTTATTGGTTGTTTTTATTATCAGCTTTGTTTTTTTGTCTGATTGAAGTATTGATTTTCATTTAAAATAAAATATAACCTAGGTATTTCGACTTAATTGATAGTTTTTTTAACTTTATTTCAATTGTTCAAGCTAGTTGTTTTGTCTTTGTTTTTTAAATTCAATTTATTAAACTAAATGTTCGAAAACTTGTTTTTTTATACAATAAATTGTTATTACATATAAATTGTAAATGACCAAACTTTCGTTAAGTTGCTGTATTTGTTATCTTTATAGGGTTGGCATGATGTTTGTATTAGTTGAATCAGTCGCGGTGATAAGCGATTTGGTGAATTAATGACTTATAAAATTTAAAAAGGAAATATCGATGCCAACTCCAGCATATATGTCTATCAATGGTGAAACACAAGGTCACATTACTAAAGATACTTACTCTGCAGATTCTGTAGGTAATACTTGGCAAGAAGCTCACGTTGATGAGTTCCTAGTTCAAGAACTTGATCACGTACTAACAGTTCCACGTGACCCACAAAGTGGCCAACCAACAGGTCAACGTGTTCACCGCCCTGTAGTAGTAACTAAAGTACAAGACCGTTGTTCACCTCTGTTATTCAACGCATTAGTGTCTGGCGAAAAGCTTCCAGAGTGTGTAATCCGTTTCTACCGTACTTCAGTACAAGGTAAGCAAGAGCACTACTACTCAATCAAGTTAATTGATGCACTACTTGTAGATATCCAAACTCGTATGAATCACTGTCAAGACGCTGCAACTTCAGATCGTGTAACTGAAGAAGTACTTAAGCTGACTTACCGTGCAATCGAAGTCACTCACGAAAACTGTGGTACTGCTGGTAACGATGACTGGCGTGCTCCACGCGAAGCTTAATCGCTTTTCGTGAACAACAAAGGGTCAACAATTGCTGTTGGCCCTATTTCTATTATTAGTATCAGGTAAAAGATATGGTGAATGACGTAGAATTTAAGTTTGAACTGCAAGGCTCTGAGCATGATTTCCGTGTTGAAAGCTTTCAGGTAATCGAAGAGCTTTCCAAGCCTTTTCAAATCAGCCTATCATTACTTTCACTTGATCCTGATATCTCATTTGACGCACTCATCCGTAAACCAGGTAGTTTGACTCTATACGGTCAAGGCGTCAGTTCTGCGAGATGTTTTCACGGCGTGGTAAATGAGGTGCGTTACCTTGGATCGGGCAGGAGATTCTCTCGTTACCAATTGACTCTAGTTCCACAAGCTTGGTTTTTGAGCCAAAGACAAGACTGCCGTATTTTTCAACAGAAATCAGCGTCGGCAATCATTTCTGAAGTTTTAGATGATGCGTCAGTAACTGATTATCGATTAGAGCTGTCAGGCGTATATCCTTCAAAAGAATACGTGCTCCAATATCGAGAGACAGACCTTGAGTTTGTTCAACGAATTCTGGCAGAACACGGAATGTGGTACTACTTCGAGCATACAGAAGCTAACCACACGATGGTGATTGTCGATAGTAATGACGCAATAGCTGAGTTATTGAACACGCCACTGAACGGGTCTTATTTGGGGCCAATTGTTTACCATGCTGATGGTGGTGGTGTTGCAGACCGCGAGCATATCTCAGACCTTGAACTCGTGAATAGAGTGAAAACCGGCCACGTTACTTACACTGATTATAACTACGAGTTTCCGAAAATTCCTCAGGAAATGAGCAGCTCTGGTGAACTTGATTTAGACCTGAAATTGTTCGATTTCCCAGGGCGTTACGTGGACCCAGCAATGGGGCAAGTAAGATCAAATGAATGGATGTCGGAGCATGTTGTTGACAATCAACAAGTAGAAGCAAGCAGTAATGTCATGAGATTGGCTTCTGGATACAGTTTTAGTGTCAGCGAACATCCACGCTCAGCAATCAATCGTGATTACCTCATGTTATCGGTAATGCATAGTGGCCACGATCCTCAGGTTCATGAAGACGAAACTAATGGCTTGCCGACCACATATCACAACCAGTTTGCGTGCATTCCTAGACATGTTGAATTTAAGGCTCCAAAACTTGAAGCTCCTTTAGTTGAAGGTACACAAACAGCGGTTGTTGTTGGCCCTGCAGGCGAAGAGATCTATACAGATAAGCTTGGGCGAATCAAAGTTCAGTTCCATTGGGACCGTTATGGAGAGAGCGATGAGCATTCAAGTTGCTGGATTCGTGTTAGCCAATCAATGGCAGCACCAACTTGGGGAGCAGTATACTTACCTCGTATCGGCCATGAGGTGGTGGTTACTTTCCTAGAAGGCGATCCAGACAGGCCTTTAGTGACAGGTGCTGTTTATAACGGGCTTCATTATCCTCCTTATTCGTTACCAGAGAATAAAACACGTACGACATTCCGAACTCAAACGCATAAAGGGACTGGCTATAACGAGTTGAGCTTTGAAGATGAAGCCAATCAAGAAGAAGTCTACATTCATGCACAAAAGGACATGTCGACCAAGGTTTTAAATAACCGCTATCGAGACATAGGCCAAGATGAATTCTTGAAAGTGGCGCGCCATCAGACGAACGATGTTCATGGTGATCATAAAGAGACAATCGATGGCCATAAGACTACCCAAATTAACAGTACGTTTACTGAAACTGTCGAGCAAGACGTATCGGTTACTTACAACGCTAATGAAACTCAATATGTAAAGAACAACTCTGATCTAGAAATTGGAGATAATCAAATTACCAAGATTGGTAAGAATGATGACTTGGATGTGGGTGAAAACAGCAATTTAACGGTAGGCGCATCAAAAAGCTCTGATATTGGTGCCGATGATAACCAAACGGTTGGTGGCAACTTGACTGTGTCTGTGAAAGGGAACACGTCATATAAAGCCGATGGTGCGACCCAGATCATAAGCGGTGACAAGATTGTACTGAAAACGGGTGGTTCGTCATTAGTGATGAATAGCGACGGTTCTATTAAGCTGTCAGGTTCTTCAATAACCATTGAAGGAAGTGACAAAGTTGTAGTCAAAGGTGGCAACGTAGCGGTCAATTAATGATGGAAAAACAAATCCCAATAATACAAACCATCACCGAACAGCAAGCCGAATTATCGGCTTGCTTTTCACGTTTTGGAAGAATCTTATCGATCAATGAGTCTATGAATGGAGTACGAGTCGACTTTGAAGGCAACTCGTTACAGCAGCCAATTAATGCAAGGTTGGGGCGAGGCTTTAAATTAGTTGAGTTACAATTTGCTATAGATAACAAACTTTCATGTCGCATTGAGTTCCTAAATAACGACGTTAACCTTCCTTTAGTCACAGATATCTTTTTCTCCATTCTTGAGGAGTCGGATGAGTTTGTGCTGAGAGCAAAGAAAATGGTTATTGAAACGGAACAAGAGTTAATTGTGAGAAGTGGCGAAACCGAAACTCGCTACAGCGGCCGTGATGGTCGAATTACCACCAAAGCCAAATATGTGACTTCTCAAGCTGAGAAGGCACAAAAAATTCAAGGCGGCACCATCGCGATCAATTGATCGTGTTACTAGATTGGATTCACGGATGCGTCAAAAAATAGGTATAGATCAGCTAAACCAGCCGATTACTAATGAAGATGTGGAGCTGGCGATTGCCAATGCGGAAAGTACGCTCGCTTTATTGGACGAGCTTCCTATCAAGTGGCTGGAAATTTGTAATGAAAAGTTGTCGCTGGCTTCGGAGACACTCAATTTCTTATTAAAGCAACGATTACAAGTCCATAAGAGGGGATACCCAAGCATCGAGCTGGAGTATTTAGCGTTGGCTGATCGTCAGGTTAAAGACCTAAAAAATGTTTATTTGTCTTTCTATCGTTTGGCTCCGGGACTCATCCATCAATTAAAGCAAAGTGAACCGACAGTTTATGCTTGGCTTATGTTGAATTCCGATATTGGACAGGATCATGAAAATCTACTTTGTGGCTTATCTACACTAGATGAGTTAGATGACCAAACCGCAAAATTCTTGGTTGTTCAGTCGTCATTACCAAGTATCGACTCTGTAGTCATCGAAATGGTTGAAGGTGGTTCTAAACTGCCTCTGCTTTATTTAGAGTGCTTACAGTTACGCCAAACTATCACAGTTGGCCTGTTAAAGCGCTGGCTTAAAGATGAGCGCTTTTCTAAACATAAAGCACATTTGTTTTTATCGTTACAAAACGACGCAGAAAGCGTTGTCTGGTTAGCTGAAAATTCAAATGGAAGTCAGAACCTGTTTGAACGCTTGCTTACGAAAGAGGATAGGGGAACTTGGTTTCGTCAGGAGTTCGGTACCTCAATCGATAGCATGTCTGATCCTGAAGTTATCACTTATGCCAAACTTTTAGACCTCAAAGAGTTTGAACACTTTGATCCGAGTAGTGCACAGGCTCCATTTGATTTTGTATTACATGGCCTCAATGAACACGTTCCTATAATAATTGAATTGATATCGAGCCTTGAAGAGTTCGAAGCTGAGGATTGGATCCAAGCGCTTTATATTGTTTATGGAAAACGCTTACCTGTGACACCAAAAAACTTGGGCATTGATTTTGAATGGCATGAAATACTCGAAAGGTTACAAGAGTGGGCCAAGACTGATGCCTACAAACAAGTATCTCCAGGTCGAATGGGACAAGCTTTGACTCTAGAAACTAGTATACAAGCCATGTTCGATACTCAAGTTAATGCAGCTTTTAGGATTTGGATTTGGCGTCAGGTTTGCCTCCATACTCGTTCATACATTCCTTGGGATATGGCTATGCCTGCTCATCAACAAAAGTGGAATATCACGCGACTAACTCAGAATTCAACAGCCTCAGAAAGGTTTAACTTAAGGAATAATAATGCAGTTGTGGGATATTGAGAACCATCCAGAACTTTCAATAAAAGGCCGTTTTCAACGAGATCAGAACGGTAAAGAGGTTTGGGTTGTTGTTGGAAAGCGCTCGTGGCAATTCGTAGATTCTGTTTGGAAGGAGCTGGAAGAGTCAGAGATCTATGACGATCCTATTTATTTGGGTGAAGCGGGACTTTCTGCGATGAAAGTTGATCATGAATTCTCTGTAGTGAAGGCCAATACAGATGTACTGGTTTTCGGCAAGGCGCGAAGTTACGCAAAAAAGGCCGTTACATACCACGAGTGTCGGCTTTTGATTGATGGCCATATTGATAAAACTCTATCGGTACTTGGAGATAGGCAATGGATAGAGCATGGTGGTAGCGTAACCTTGAGTAAATCACTCCCGTTTGTCGAAAAAGAGATAGATTTCTCCTGTGCTATTGGAGGCGATTTAAGAAACCGGCTTGGCGGAGGTATTGCTGATAGTAAAGCGGAACTATTAAATCAGAAGGTACCTTCTGTTTTTTATCCAACTGAAGATTGGAGTGCGACGTCAAAGAATACACGGGTAGCAGGCTTTGGCCCGCTAGCGCCATTTTTTGGAGCTAGGCAGCGGTATGCCGGGACTTTTGATGCCGATTGGCTAGAGAATCGAAAACCTCTTTATCCATTAGATTTTGACCTACGTTTTTATCAGAGCGCACCACAAGATCAACAGTGTAGAGGGTTCATATCGGGCGGTGAACGATTGATGATGAGTGGGTTTTGTCATAATGATGCGCTTTCTTTTCGCTTTCCTAAAGATATGTATATTGCAGAAGCTCAGTTTAAAAATACTACTTACCAAGTCGATATGACTATTACGACGGTTTTTATTGACACAGAGGCTCGTACACTTTCAATTAGCTATAGCGCCGCGTTCCCATGCCAAGGAGAGGAGCATATGTTAGTGTCAACTAGGATTCATAAAAAGCAGGAGCTGTCCGATAATGAATAACAATTCAGCTCGTTTTATTATTGGAATGGAAGCCATGACACCAACGGGCATGAACCTTGAAATTGCCACAGCAGTCGCTAAGGCGGATTTGGGAAGGTTTGATCAGAAAGTAGCTGAGGATGGGATTGAAAGATTTACCTACGGTAATATTGAATACACTTCCAACACATCGTTGTTTGACAAATGCTCAGAGCTTATTGAGAGCTTAGTCGGGGCTCTTTTAAAGCAGCTACCTAAGGCCCTAAAGCCGATTCCATTACTCATCAACATTCCGGAAGCTCTTTCCATAGTAGAGGTTAGTGAATGGTTAAGTGAATGTAAGCACAGTGACTCAATATCTCACTATGAAGTGGTTCAGCAAGGTGGGACGTTACACTTAAGTACCTCGTTGGCCAAATTGAATCAATATGATGCTTTAATGAGTATATCGGTTGATTCGCCTGTGGCAAATATAGACGCATTGATTGAAACTGGGCACGTTATGAGTTCGTCTAACCCCTGGGGGATAATACCTAGTGAAGGAGGGGCGGGCGTAATTTTGTGCCGGAATAATTTGGTTAAAACGTTAAAGCTTACCCCTCTGGGACAATTAGGTTATTTCGGCTTAGAACCTGCAAATACAACCCGCCGGTCAATGATGAAGCTTGTAAGAAGTGCGAGCCGTAGTATCAAGAGTTTTGGGGTTGTGTTCTCCGATATGACCAATTTGAGATCTCATACTGAAGATTATGGTTTTGCGTTAGGTGCCCGTGCAGAATATTTTGATAACCCTCAACAGCCATTTTTAATCAATGATTTATGGGGCACACTCGGCAGTTGCTCATCATTGGCTCTAATGGCCAGTGCTATTCAAGAAGGGCCTCATAATAGACCTATTACCTTGTTAATGTTTGATTTGCAGGGCGAAAGGGCGCTACTTCAACTGACCCGTATGAAAAATAATTAGCAGAGCTAACATAACCGGAGGGCTGAGAGCCCTTCGGTAATTAACGTCTCATGAAGTCAATTTGAATGTTCATCGCCTCTTAAGTGCTTATCCGGTCGATAATGTCATCAATCTACATTTCTATTATTAAATTCGGTTAAATATTAAGGCAAGTAATCCTTGAGTTTAAATGCTTTGCCACAGCTGCTCATATCTTCACGGTAATGATTGAACTGTTCGTCTGAAATTTATTACTTACAATAACCTCTTATTTGTAATTATAAAGTGTGATTTATGTGGCAATGTTTGTTCCAAGCCTAACTACGATAGAAGAGTTTTTATTTTTTAATCGGAAAACAATGAACAATTGGTAGTCAATGAGTTTGTTATTATGCGTGGTTGTTTAGTAATAATAACTAAAGTAATAGTCTTACCGAGGTTTTTTAATACTGCTATTGAAAAGGGTATTAGACAGTAATTATTATCCTACATTAATTTATTTCGTTTGATAAAGAGTTTAGCGTGCCAGAAAAGCAAGGGACAGCCAAAGGTTATCTAGATAAGTTGGTTGTGAAAGCGATCGAAAAGAAAAATCAGCAAGCTCAGGACTTGGCTAATAAAAATAAGCCTAAGTTAGAGTATGTGATTTTTTCTCAATTTGACGTTTTAGATACATTACCTTCAAAAAATGGCAAAACGACTGTCTATCATTTAGCGAAAAAAGGAAGTCCTGAAAAACAGGTCTGTTGCAAAGTTCTAAACGAGAATTCATCTGACGTAGCACATGAATTACTCATAGGTGAGGCCAGTCGACTTGAAATGTCTCAACACCCAAGTGTCGCTGATTTCATCAAAATAGGGAAAGAGTTCGAACGACCATACTTTATGTATCATTGGATTCAGGGAGAATCATTAGCCGAGAAAATGGCACGCCATTCTCCCAAAGGGTTTCGGCATGATCATATTGCATGGTTGATCTACCAATTGTCTGGTGCGCTAGAGTTTATGCACACCAGAGGTGTTTGCCACTTAGATATTAAGCCGTCAAATATCATCGTTACAGAGTCGGATTACGTTAAATTGATTGACTTTGGTGCGGCTCGGTATGTTGGAGAGTCAAACACTTATGCAGAAGCAAGCATGAGCTACGCATCTCCCGCGTTTCTAAAATCTGGAATGGCTCAACCACAAGATGACGTTTATTCTCTAGCGTTATTGACCGGCCATTTATTTCTTGGTGCAGTATTTGGCGATGCTTGGGCAACGCAACTTAAAGCAAAGAAACGACCAGCTCAAATTCCTAATCATGTATGGAAGTTAATTAAAGAAGTTATTGGCAACCCAAGACAGCATAGATACACGGCTACTTCGTTCGCACAACAATTAGCTAAGATAGATACTCAAAAGTTTGAGACTGAAGTTAGTGCCCCCTTGTTTAGTAGCTTACGTAACGCCGATCTCGTTTTAACAAAACATAGTGCTATCGATAGAATTCACACTGGGCGACTTCGCTATTTAGAAGCGAGTTTGGTTTTGTGTGTTGCAATTATTACAGGGACTTATTTGTATAACCAGACCCAACCTGAATGGAAATCGATAGTTAAATCGAGCAACGGTACAAGTAATCTAGTAAGTACGATTAAACCTGCCCAGACTGCGTCTTTCCTGGCTCAGTCACCGTGGGATATTGAATTTGCGTTGGAAGACATGGAAAAAGATGTCGTCTCGACAGCTCCTTACAGAGAAGCTTATGAAGTACAGCAGAGTAAATTAGCTCAATTGTACAAAAACTATGAATCGGATTTAAGTCAATATGCAGGAACAGTTGACCAACTTCCTAAAACTTTGAAGTCTATCCGGAAAAAGCTTGTTTCGTTACGAGAGAAACTAAACAGCGATGGGGCGCTATTTCCTTATGCAGACAAAGCGCTGACGGACGCGATGGCAAGTATTAATAAGGCGACCATCGACTCACAAAATATCGCAAGTTTTGATGGAAATAACGAACAGCGTTTGGTCGATTTGATACTAGATGGTAAGTCAGAAGTTGCTGATAGCGATATTGAAACCGCTTGGAAAATAAATCAATCAAAAGCTTATTTTTATAGCCATGTTTTACCCCAGAAAGTGCTGAACGGAATAGATCTCTCAATAGAGAATAATGCGGAGCAACATTATTACTCTAAAGCTATTGATGAGGCAGAAGCCGCGCAATCATTTTTTGGCAATACGCCTAAATTAAAGGCAAAAGTAAGAGCACTGAAAGTGGCTCGAAGTGAATTCATCTTGTTCAGTACGGTGACTGAGCAATCTGTTTTTGGCACACAAAAACTCCATGATTCATTAGTCGATCTAGAGATAAATGCTCCTAAGAAGTTTGAAGAGATAACCGAAATTTTAAATAGTATGGCAAGTGACTCAATTGACAAGAGCCATCAGTTATCTAAACCCGCAAGAGGTGCAATAGCCATCGAGCGAGCAATTAGAAGTTACAACTCTGAAAGCCGAGGTTAACTTGAGTTTGATCGATACAGAAACGTTATTAGCACCAATACCAGGAGCCTCTCCAACGGGTGAGGACGCTAGGTATGAGTTTTGCTACGAAATGATGGAAACTGAAGTTAAAAAATTTGGTTCATTGTTTGGTGAGACTGTTGACTGGCATATAGTAAAGGTCCATTCAATTGAGGTACTAAGTCAACATAGTAAGGATCTTAAAGCGCTTTGCTATTTGATTCGAGCTTTGGTTGAAGAGAACGGAGTCGCTGGGCTAGACGAAGGTTTATCTTTGCTTAACGAATCAATAAGCCATTTTGGGGGCGAGTTATATCCAAAACGTAAGCGAGGTAGAGATGGTGCCGTTGAATGGTTGAACCATCAAATTAAACTTGTTTCGACTAAATTGTCTACCCAATCTTTGAGTTGGGAAGCACTTTCACGTTGTGTGACATTAGTCGAAAGTATTCAGCGCCAATTTGACCAAATATTTCAAGATTCTGATGCGGACTTTTTTGAAATAAAAACTCAGCTAAATCAGTTGATGCAGAACGCAGCTTCAAGCGAAGAGGTATTAGGACAAGACAGGGCGGTCGTTACAGGTCTGTTGACCGAAGCGAATGAAAAGTCCGAGAAAGTGAAAGATGTCGACGTTCAACCACCTTTAGATTCTTCTTTGACTCAAGCTTTGTCAAATAAAGCACGGATCTCGCCCAGTGAACTTAACTTCGTTGACGTTGAAACGGATTTTTCGTCTCCGACAGTATCAAAGCGTACGTTAAAAAAAGTTGCAGAAATGATGATGCATTCTAATCCGACAGAACCATTAGGATATCGGATTTATCGTCATCTCACGTGGTTCGACGTTGACGGTCTACCAGACCACCAAGAAAACGTTACTCAGCTGAGTTTAGCGGTTTCATTAGATCAGCAAGTTGAGTATCGAGACAAAGCACATCAAGAAAGTGATATTGACACAATTAAGCGTCTCGAACGAACTCTGACCGATGCGCCCTTTTGGCTGACTGGACATTATTTTGTTTATTCAATGTTGAGTAATCTTGGGTATGACGAAGCTGCAACGGCCGTTAAACAAGAAACAAGGAGGTTTATCGATTCTTTTAATGGAATTGAAAGCCTATCTTTTAAAAATTCTATTCCATTTGCAGATGAAGCAACCATTGCTTGGTTATCTACAGGTAATGGTTCGTCTTCGGATAACTCTTCAATTGTTCAAAGTATTGTTGTTTCTGAAGATGATTTATCAGAGATGGAGGATATTGCCCTAGAAGATTTGGGTATGTATGTCGCTGAACTGTCTGAAAAACTCGAGTTGGATGACTCCGGTCGTGGGCAGTTTATGTTGCATTTGAAGTTAGTAAAAGCCTACCAAAATGTTGGTTTATATCCGTTGTGCTTGCCTTACTTGGAAAAAAGTTGGGAAGTCAGCAAAGAATTAAATCTATCAATTTGGGAACCTCATTTGTTTTTCACCTTAGAGCATTTAATTCAAAAAACTCTTAGGGAACTGTATCGAAATAAAGATTTTCTACCAGAGATATATAGCGAATGGGGAACAATTTATGACCAGCAATAAATTAGAAAAGGACTAATTATGTCACGTGATGGCTCGGTGGCTCCGAAAGAGCGAATTAATATACGTTATGTTCCAGCGACAGGCGATGCGTCTGAAGATGTTGAACTGCCTCTAAGTATGATGGTCGTCGGTGATTTTACTGCCCGTGCAGATGAAACACCGATCGAAGAGCGTAATCCTATTAATATCGATAAAGACAACTTTAACGAAGTATTAGAAGGCTATGCGCCGAATATCAAAGCAAACGTTGACAATCGACTTTCTGACGAAGAAGGCGCGCAAATTGGCGTTGATATTACATTTAAAAATATGAAGGACTTTACTCCTGAGTCTATTGCGAAGAAAGTTCCAGAATTAAATGGCTTATTAGAGCTTCGTGAAGCCTTGGTTGCATTAAAAGGCCCTCTAGGAAATGTACCTGCTTTCCGTAAGAAGATAGCAGCTGTTCTTCAAGATGAAGAAGCAAGAAAGAAACTTTTGGATGAACTTAGCATTGGTGCAGACCAAGGCGAAAAAGCAGAGTAGGGAATACCATGTCGGCAGAAGTACAAGCACCAGAACAAGAAGCAGCTCTAGTTGAATCAGGCTCACTTCTGGATAGCATTCTAAATGAGACTCGCCTCAAGCCTAGCGACGAAGGTTTTGACGTTGCAAAGCGTGGCGTTGAAGCATTTATTGGTGAGTTGTTAAGAAGCTCAACAGTAGAAAAAGTAGACCAATCGCTGGTTGATTTGATGATCTCTGAGATTGACCAGAAATTATCTAAGCAGGTTGATGCAATTCTACACAATGAAGAAATTCAAGCTATTGAATCAACATGGCGCGGGCTCAAATATCTTGTTGATCACACGGACTTCCGTGAGAACATTCAAATCGAACTTATTTCGGCTAAGAAAGACGAAGTTTTGGACGATTTTGAAGATGCCCCTGAAGTAGTTAAATCCGGTTTATACAAGCAGATCTATACTCGTGAGTATGGTCAATTTGGCGGTAAGCCTGTAGGCGCTGTTATTTGTGACTACCAATTGTCTGCTTCTTCACCTGATATTAAGTTGATGGAATATATGGGTAATGTAGGAGCTATGTCTCATGCACCATTTATTACTTCGGCTTCTTCTCAATTCTTTGGTTTGGATTCTTATGAAGAATTACCAAATTTAAAAGATTTGAAATCGGTATTTGAAGGTCCTCAATATACTAAGTGGCGTGGATTCCGCGAACACGAAGACGCACGTTATGTAGGCCTGTGTACATCACGCTTTATGCTTCGTACTCCATATTCAGTTGAAGATAACCCAATTAAGGCGTTTGATTACGATGAAATGGTTACGGATAGCCACGATAACTACCTTTGGGGTAACTCAGCTTACGCGATGGCTTCAAAGATCAGTGAGTCGTTTGCAAAATACCGTTGGTGTCCAAATATTATTGGACCTCAAAGCGGCGGTGCGGTTAACGATCTTCCGGTATACAACTTTGAAGCGATGGGCCAGATCGAAACTAAGATCCCAACTGAAATATTGGTTTCTGACCGTCGTGAGTACGAACTTGCAGAAGAAGGCTTTATGGCGTTAACAATGCGCAAAGGTTCTGACAATGCAGCGTTCTTCTCGGCAAACTCAGTACAGAAGCCAAAAGTGTTTGCGAATACGCCTGAAGGTAAGCAAGCTGAGATGAATTACAAGTTGGGTACTCAGTTACCTTACATGTTCATTATCAACCGCTTAGCCCATTACATCAAGGTACTTCAGCGTGAGCAAATAGGGTCTTGGAAAGAGCGTACAGACCTTGAAGTCGAGCTAAATAAATGGATCCGTCAATACGTATCTGATCAAGAAAACCCGCCAGCAGAAGTTCGTGGTCGTCGACCATTGCGAGCGGCTAAAGTTGAAGTGTCTGATGTTGAGGGTGACCCAGGTTGGTACAAAGTATCAATGTCTGTTCGCCCGCATTTCAAGTACATGGGTGCAAGCTTTGACTTATCTTTGGTTGGTAAACTAGACCAATAATAGGTTTTAGAAATTAATAAGCGGCCAGATTTCTTGGCTGCTTTTTTATTAGAGTTATATATGGAAAAAGGTTACCGATTACTAGAACGAATTGAACTAGGTGAACCTAAAAACTGTTATGAGAAAGTAGTCTCACATAAACATTTGATTGAATCCATTCATCTACACCTTGCCGATCTACTTAATACTCATTCGGGAAATGCAATGATCGATGGGGAATATGGCTTACCTGATTTCAACGATGTTCTTTCGAGCAATACTAACTTAGTTCGCCATATTCAAAAGAACATCACTTCCACTATTGAAAGCTTCGAACCTCGGCTACGAAATGTAGAAGTTCATTATAGAGAAAATCACGATAACCCTCTTCAATTAGGCTTTGGCATTTGCGGAGAAGTCTTACATAACGGTGGGAAAGTTCCGATGTCCATTGACGTCTATATGGGAACTGACGGCCAATTTAACGTTTAGTAGGTGTCCCTTGAGTAACAGTAAATACTTTCAAGATGAACTCACATATCTACGAGAATCCGGCAGTGAGTTTGCCAAATACAATCCCAAACTGACCAACTTTCTGTCCGAAGGGACATTCGATCCTGATGTCGAGCGTCTTCTTGAAGGTTTTGCGTTCCTTACTGGCCGCATCAGAGAAAAAATTGACGACGAACTTCCAGAGTTGACCCAATCATTGATGACGCTATTGTGGCCACATTATATGCGTTCTATTCCGTCGTTGTGCATTAGTGAGTTAACGCCACATTTAGGAAGTGTTACGGAAAAAACGGTAGTGAGGCGCGGGGCTGAGATGGCTAGCGAACAAGTTGAAGGAACGCAGTGCTTATTTAGAACCTGTTATGACGTAGAGCTCTTCCCGCTTCAAATAACAAGTATCGAACAAAGTAACAGCAGAACAAGCTCTTCGGTTGATGTAACACTGGCTACTGAACATGGCTTAGAACTATCACGTATTGGATTAGATAAACTGAGGTTTCATTTACATGGTGAGATTCATATAACTAGAATTCTATTTTTGTGGATATTTAGATACTTAGATTATGTTGAGCTGGATGTTGGCGGTGCCTATAAACGTAAACTAGGACCTGAGTTTGTCAAGCCGGTTGGTTACCAAGACGATGAGGCAATATTGCCTTATAGCGAAAACTCATTTGCCGGTTATCGATTGTTACAAGAATACTTTTCATTACCTGAGAAATTTATGTTCTTTGATGTCACCGGCCTTGAGTGGTTAAAAGGGGTCCCACAAAAGAGTACTGTAAATCTGAAGTTTCATTTTAAGAGAGCATTACCAGCTGAAGTCGTCCTGAAAGATAAGCACTTAAGGCTACATTGCACTCCAGCCGTCAACCTGTTCGAAAAAGATGGGGACCCGATCAGGCTCGAGCACCGTCGCAATGAATACAAAGTAAGGCCACAAAGTAGTAATCAAGATCATTACGAAGTTTACTCAATAGACCAAGTAGAAAGCTGGAGTAAAAATGAAAGGCGCCGAAAACCTCTTATCGAATTTGAGTCTTTTGAGCATCAAATCAACCAGAGAGATAAGCGTGATTTTTACAAGTCTAAAGTATCTGAGCGAGTGAGTGGGAGAGGGCTTGAACGTTTTATCTCTTTCCATACCCACAATGGTGATATCGCAGATCTAGGTTCTGAAACAGTGCTGATGAAGTTACAGTGTAGCAATTCGGATCTTTCTGAAAGATTGTCTGTTGGTGATGTCATATATACAACACATAAATCACCAACTTACGCTACTTTTAGCAACATTACTAAACCTACACAATCTGTTAGTCCTCAAGTCAACGGAGAGCTCCAATGGCAACTAATTGCAAATATGTCTCTCAATTATTTATCGCTATCTAATATCGACGTACTTAAAGTTTTACTCTCGACATACGACTTTCACTCTAGAGTAGATAGGCAGGCACACAGAGCTTCATTACATAGGCTTGATGGTATTATCTCATCAGAAATGAAACCTATCGATAGAGTGTTTAGAGGGGTATCAGTACGAGGTAATCAACTAAAGTTAATGATGAACTCTAGCTTTTTTGTAAATGAAGGCGACATGTTTTTGATGGCGAATGTACTGAACGAGTTCATACGACTATATTCAAGCGTTAACTCATTTACAGAGTTAGAAGTTTACGATGAACAACGTGGAGAAAGCTATCATTGGGCGAGCTTAACTGGGCAACAAACGATCTTATGATTGATGTATTAGCAGAGAAGACCAATGAATTTAGCTTCTTTCAAGCTGTTCTGTTATTGGAGAAGCATTATCAACTTTTGCCGGACGGTGAATTTGTAGCTGTTGGTGAAAATAAGTACTTTCGTCAAGAGAGGGTTGCGTTCAGCGTTTCACCAAATCTATGTTTCCCTAAAAGTGACATGGAATTTATCTGTCACATGGAAAGATCGGGTAAGCAATATTCTAGAATCGAAACTAATTTTTTGGGCTTGCACGGCTCTAGTTCTCCTTTACCAGCTAATTACACCGAAAAGTTAGTTGGTAGAGATATTGATGATAATCCGGTCAAAGATTTTTTTGATTTCTTCCATAATCGATATACCAGCTTAATTTATCGTGTTTGGAAAAAGTATCGTTATCATGTTCAGTATCAAAGTGGTGCAGCGGACAAGTTCTCTGGACGAATGTTACACCTAGCTGGCTTGTCTAATGTTATTCAAGAGTCAGAAGCGATAGGACTCGATCGTGCAAAGATTTTGTCTTACGTTAATCAACTGTCTACTAGAACACGATCGCCTAAACTAATTTCCGGTATTGTGGCGCATTACTTTTCATTACCAAGTGTACGAATTGAAGAGTGGGTATTCCGGAGAGTGAATATTGCAGAATGTCAAAGAAATCAATTGAATAGAACTAATTGTACTTTGGGTTCAAACCTACATTTAGGTAAGAGTATCCCAGACCTAAACGGGAAATTTAACCTCTGTATCGACAATGTTGACTTTGATACGTACCGTAAGTTTTCCTATGGTGGAGAGCTTCATACCACCCTAGTTGGTTTGATGCGCTTCATTCTTCGCGACCCAATGTCTTGGGATCTAAGGCTTACTGTTGATATATGTTCGATCCCCAAGAATCAGCTTGGCCAAGGAGCTAGCCTTGGCCAGACGTTATGGTTAGGTCAAGCGAGTGAAAAAGATGCCAAAATTAGGGTTATTGGAGGCGTATGAAAAAGCCGCTCATAAGAGCGGCTTTGTTTTAACGACTAATTGGTTGGTGTAAGACAACGGTGGTATTAAGAGAGCGGATACCATGAAAAGACTCTATCTCGTTGCATAAATGGTGTATTGATTGTAAGTCGGGGGCTTCAATCAAAGATATAATGTCATATGTACCGCCAACGATACTGGTCAGCCTAACTTCAGGTAATTCTTTTAGTGCATCACTGACATCATTTTTTTTACCTTTCTCGCAAGAAATTAGGAGGTAACTCGCTGCCTTTCTTCCGTCGTTTTCTACTCTGACTTGCGCCGTATATCCCTTGATAATACCTGTTTTTTCAAGTCTGTTGATACGCTCAGCGACAGCTGTGCGTGATAAGCCTATATTTCGAGATAAATTAGCAATCGATTCGCGTCCATTTGAGAGTAGATTCGAAAGAATTTTGCGATCTAGTTTGTCTAAGCCTTGTAAACTAATGTTTGACATCATGTGTTCTGCCTTTGCCGAATAATTATTGTATTTGTATTTGTATTTGTATTTGTATTTGTATTTGTATTATATAGCTTCAGGTAGAGTGAAGTTATATAGCTCCGCCAACGTAAACGGATTTCTCTGAGTTAAAGGGGTAATTCGTAAGCTTAGGTCTCTGCCTGATACTTTTATATCACTCACGAAGCTGCCGTTGTGGGTATTTGTCAACGTAGAATCTCCAAATAGTCTATAGATAGCCCATTGACCATTTTTACTCAGTACGTGTTGTTTCCCCTCGTCTGTTACGTCTTGTATTGTGATGCTTATATTGAAGTCTCCATTTTGAGGAGGCCATTCGAGTTCTCGAATTCTGCTAGGGCCATGGTAATAATTGATATTTGAGTCTGCTATCTTCAAGCTTGCTCTGATTGCACTAGAGTCCAGGTCAAGTACTTTTGCGCTAAAAGGAAGATACAGTCGGTTTGTGCTTTTATTGATTAGCGTATCTCTAATTACATTAT
This sequence comes from Vibrio sp. 1F253, assembly GCF_041439295.1. Classification (NCBI taxonomy): domain Bacteria; kingdom Pseudomonadati; phylum Pseudomonadota; class Gammaproteobacteria; order Vibrionales; family Vibrionaceae; genus Vibrio; species Vibrio sp. 1F253. The sequence goes on from NZ_JBGONU010000037.1 coordinate 30,962, forward strand.
AATTTCTAAGCTGAACGAGTAACTCAGGTGAGAGCGGCATCGTTTCACCTTCTACTTGTTTTGGTGTCCATAGGTTTGTGTCGTAAAAAGGTGCGAAGTTTTTGACGATGAATGCATCTAGTAACCCTCCTGGTGCAAATAAAAGTTCAAAGTCATCGATTGAAATTTCTTCAGTTGCACTTAAATCGAAAGGATATTTCCCTAATCCTAACTCTTTGAACTTGCTATATATTTCACTATACCAAAGAGTTTGTATTCCTTTTGATGATTCAGAAATCATCACGGACCAGCTCTGGTTAACTACGTCTAAAAGCCAACTTCTTACTGGCTCAGGAGATTTTTGAGCGATCTGTTTTAAACGAATAATAGGATCTGCCTCAGTACTCCCCATTCTATGTTGCGCTGCTGACAGCGCGGCCATTTGAGGATCTGGTGCGTCAGCAATATCCTTCATATAAGTTCGAACTCGACTCAGCGCGGTTATCGTCTCATCCCATGGAGTGGGAGAGTTTGGAGTTTCATTGATCTGCAGCTGATTCAGGATATGAAATGCCTGTTCAACCCTTTTCATTAATAAGTAATCGGGTTGTACCATTTCTTCAACGAGATCCGGAGCCGCTTTTACCGCTCCGGCAAGTTTTGGGTTAACCTTGGCCATCAAAATGCTTTGTTGGCCTATAGGTGAAAATTGTGTGTTTGTATAAACTTGTTTTAAAATGGTTGTCATTGGGGAAGATGGCCCGGAAATTAGATCAATAGCGTTAGTCAATTCCCCTACATTGTTGTAACGTTTTACTTTTAACTCGCTCAAAGCATTTCGCCAATAACTAATGTAATCATCGGTATATTTCTTCCTTACTAGTCTCTTGAAGCTTTCTTGCTCTTTGTCAGTAGGAATCATGTGGTTTGATAGGCCAAGAACCCAATTATCAGTGATAACCTGTTGAGACATTAAATCGACGCGAGGGCGATAAAAAGTACTGAAACCTGTTGACGTATAAACTTTATCGATCTCTAACCGTGCAGGATCTAAGTTATCGTTGAAAACATTGTTGAAGTCAAAACCAACCGCTCGTTGTAGGTTCAAAGTGCCTAAATCGATATCACCAGCTTGTTGTAATAAGCTAGCATAAACCAAATCTACGTTTGAATGAGAAAGCAACGATCGTCTTGTCGCGCGAACAATATTCATGTTTATTGATACCGGCTCAAAATTCGTGCGGAGATAGGCGTCTAAATACTTCATTACGCTAGCAATCGTTTCAGGTTGAGTGCTTAGCTTTTCTAGTGTTGACATTGTTTGTTGACGTAGAAATTTTGTCTCTCGCTTGCTTGGGTCATTTAACATTAAGTAGCCTTTGAGCAAAGGCAGCGCATTGTTAACATTGTCTTGGTTATGTGTTAGCTGTAAACGATATCCCTGTTCAATTGCTGGCATTAGGTGCGTTCTAATTTGCGTGATCAGGGCGTTGTAAGCGATTTTTGTGCTTTCATCGAGACGGCTAACGTTTAGGTTTAAAAGTTCACTATCTAATGCATGAGATCCACTAAGCCATGCTTGATAAGATGGTTGTATGATTTGGATTGCATTTTCAAGTGAGTTATCAAAAGATTTATCTCTTTGAATTAGAGATTGTGAGTCGTCAATCCCAATGAGTTGGCTAATCACTCTTAAATTGCTATTCAAAGTCGTTGAAAAGAGGTAAGCGCCACTCGCAAGCAAAATGATAGAAACAGCAACAGCAAAGCGACTTTGTCGCTGGATCATTCTAAGATAAGTTTTGTTTTCGCCTGCAAAGTCCGATTCTGGGAGGATTTGAGAGTCCATCAAGAAGCGAGTGAAATAGGGCGTTTCAGTCAACTGTGTATGTTCTGAAGCAATGATCGGCAAATTGAAGTAGTTACTACAGCTCTTTGCCAATAGGTTGTATTTTCTACCACCTTGGATATTCGATATAAAAAACACTTCGCGGATATCAAGTGAATAGGACCCAGTATTCAGTTCTGAAAGTCGCTCTATTACTGATGCGATCTCAGTTTGACATAACTCAAACTGTTTAGGGAAAGCTAATATAGCTTGCTTTTCATTTACGTCGTGAGAGTGGGAAGATGAATCCAGTGCATTACTCTCCATCACTTTGACTAAATTTCGAAAACTGTCGTGATAGTATTCAACGAATACTCCTTTAGCTTCCTTCAATGGGATTGATAGAAACTCGACCGATGTTTTTAGGGAGCTAAAGTGAATGTACTCCTTAAAACCTTCTAGTTTATCGAGCTTAGACATCATTAGATAAAGAGGGATTGCTGATGATGTTTTGTCACTTACTGATTCTAATCGATGGTTAAGAGCTGTTAATGTGTAATCTATTTGTTCCGATTCAGAGATAATTAGAAATTCAAAATCAATAAAGAATAGACAACCAGAAAATGGCTTTCTTGGTTTATGTGTAATGACTTCATCTACAAACGCATTCCATAAAGCGCTGTCATTACTTGATACTTCTTGAAATAACAGTCGTTGAGCCGGTTTGATATATACAGCCGAGTCAGACTCATACCATTCGAAAAAATCATTCTTTGCGGTACGAGTTTGATCCATCGGTTTGATCGCACTAGAGTTAAGTAGGAACTGAGTTCGACCCGCATGTTTATTGCCAATCATCAAATATACTGGCTTTTTGTTTGAACGACAAAGAAGAGGGCGCATTACCATAGCTAGAGCTTCTTCCTCTGTTTCAAGTTTTAAGGCTTTAGTGTTGTTTTTTTTCTTAAGCCACAGTGTCACCTGAAACAACGAATAGATAAGTGTGACAGCGCCTAAAGCAACCCAAAGATAAAACTTGTCTGTTATATCTAGCCAAAGGATATAAGTAGCAGCGATTGTAGCTGCAAGAAAGAGAAAAACCACCGTTGATATAACAACAGGGTTTCTCATTAGTTTGTGTTTTAACATAAGCCTATTTCTATTTCGTTGTTTTAAGTTTGTTGTATGATCTGGCCGTAAGACGTTTTCTTAATGTTACGGTTTAATAGCTTTAAGCTCAGACTCCAAGTTTTTAATTTTGTGTAAATAGACGTTGAGTATTTGAAGAGATTTCTGCAGCTCTTTTTGTTGTTTTTCTTTTTCTGCATATTCAATACGGCCAATCAACGGGAAAAGGGAGTTGCTGTATTCGTAAGCTTGGGCTGTTTTCTGACTTTCACTTCCTCTAATTGCATTTGCAAACACAGTTCTCGCGTTTGAGAAGCGTCGATGAAGTTTTATGTAATCTGCGTTTAACTTTTGTTGCTCATTAGTGAATTCGTTACGTAAACGTAAGACGGATGATGAGTCTGGGTAAAGCTTAGTTAAATCAATAGTCAATTGATTTAGAGTATCGATCTCGTACACTTTAATTGGATCGGTACCCCAATCTTTCATTAATTCATCTAATTGATTGACGACACTAGGTCTTACATCATCAGAAATCGAAGCATATTCATACTTTAGTGAATGTACTATTTCATTCAGTTGTGGGATATCAGACGTAACGATTTGTCTAGCCAACTCTTTTCGTTGATATTGTTTATAAATGAAATGAGAGGATAAAGCCAAAATTAGAAACCCAACGAGAAGATAGATGACTAAATAACTCGAGGTCGATTTTCCATCGACTTCAGCTGCATTCTTAGGTTTGTTGTTAGACACATCGATTTTAATGGTTGATGGCTGAACTACTGGTATTGCCTTTTTATGTTCTTCCGAAACGCGGAGTTTTTTTGTGTTTTCTGCTTCAAAGAGTTTTGCTTCGTTCTCTTTATGCTCATCAACCCAGTGCTTTAAGGTTCGACGAATTCCCCCTAGTGAAGGTGCTTTTATACCGTAATGTAGTCTGAGCTCTTCTTCTATTCTCAAACATAAGCGGTGGCATGTTTCGATCAATAGAATGTCGTCGGAACTTGTTTTTATGGACTTAATTCGTTTATCTGTGTGTTCGACCATCCAATCAATCGCTCCGATCCTTGCATTTGATTTTGTCACCTCTGGATATGCGGTGAACCAATAAATGACACACAAATCTAAGATAGAGTTAAGCCCTTCAACTAAACCTTTTAAGCCTTCGTTGTGCGTAGCTGCAACAGTAAAATAACAGCTACAACGGAAATCTTTACTGTTTTTGGACAGTATTTCTTTCGACAAAGTCTGAATTTTTTTCCAAGAAACTCTGCCTGTGACCTTGTTTATGTTATTAATTTGGCGCTTTATCTCTGTGAATTCATCTAACCCGTTAGGATTGGTTCCGTAGGGTTTTTTTTCATCAATGGGGCGTCTTGTAAAATCTGACGAGAGCATGATCTTAATATCCAACTGTATATACAATGAAATCTAAAAACAGCGAAACCAATAAAACTAGCCCGCATGATTGATAATGTGATTATAATTTTTAATGATTCTATAGTTAAAATTAATAATTTGAATGTGAAAAGGTTTGAAATCTTATGAATATAGCCTTAATGTGACGTGTGTCGCATAATTAAAATGGTGTTACACCTTCAAAATTGCTCATGTTTTGTCATTTCAATGATCCAGGTTGTCTTTTTGTGGTTATTTTTGTGATGTCGTACGCGTATTGTTAATGATGTTTATGGTTGCTAATTGAGCAGGGTTGATGCGTTTAATCATTATCTTGATTGTTAGCGGATGCCTAACTCGAAATCGAAGTGCCGACTCTACGCTATTTAGATAAATTTATGTATGTTTGCTTCTAAATTTGCGATCGAAAATTACCCAATTACCCAATTACCCATAAAGTTACTTTTTCTTAACGCTTAACTTTTCTATTATTGACAGTTCTAATTTTAAAGTGCCATTTTATTGGTTGATTTCTTAATGCATTTTCTAATAGATATATCGTTTCTTTTACTAGTTATAATGTCGAAATTAGCTTGCAACGTGTTCTCTGTCTTGTAAAAGAAATAATACTTGCTATCTTGCGCATCTAATTAATATATGGACGAACTCAGAGGGAAGCATGCGAAAGCTAAGTCAAATCGGTCTAATATCCACAATGTGCCTTTTTTCATCTATCGTGATCGCAAAGGGCGAAAGATATGGTGCTTCAGTTAATATGCTGAGCATTGATAGTATCGAATACAAAGAAGGAACGACTGGACAAGTCGATACATTGCGATATGGCTTAGTCCATACTCGTCCCATTGATGAAAGTAACAACAGGTGGCGCTGGTGGTTAGGGTTAAATTATTTATCCGAAGACATCGAAGCCCCAAGTAATGGTGTTTACAACGAGGTGACTAACTACGAATTTCGCATTGTCCCCCAATTCGCATTAGGAAGTTGGTCAATATTTACGCCTTATATTGGCGCTGGTTTATCTTTGGGTTATTCACAATACTCTAACCGCTGGAAAGTCGATGACCAAGGCTTTAGATATGGAGCACAACTTGAGGACATCGACCAATTTGAAGCCGGAGCCGTTGTCACTCTAGGTAGCGTAATTAAATTGGGTAGTAACCCTGACGCGCACTTGCAAATAGTTCCTCAAGCTTCATACATCTTACCTTTTTATAACGAGGGTTTGGGTGGCGTTGAGTTTAGTGTTTCTCTTCTGTTTTAAAGGTAATTCATGAGAATAAATCAACTGATTTTGGTGATCTCGAAGTGCCCAGAAGAGTACGTTGGTGCTAAGAATATAGAGGTGCCTGAAGAAGGAGGCTCTTTAGGACGAGAAGCAGGCTGTACCGTAACATTAACGGATCACAACCGATTTATATCTGGTACGCATTGTTTATTGAGTATATATGGAGATACCTATTACATTAGTGATGTCAGTACAAATGGCACGTTGGTGAATGGTAATAAGATCCTAAAGAATCAACCAGTCTCATTGTGTGATGGTGATAAGATATCCCTTGGCCAGTATGAAGTTAGTATATCGTTAGAATTGGTCACAACATCATACGATATTGCCTCTGAAATCGCCCCAGAAAGAGATTCAACCGATCCACTAATGAATTTGGAAAAGTCAGTTGTTGAAGAGGACGTTGAACCTGGCGCACTTGAAGACCTTTTTATGGAAACAAAACCTGACGACGTAGACAGTCATGACCCCGTTGAGCACTTAAAGTTTTCGATGCAAAGAGACGACGATTATCTTGTTAGGGATGAAAGTAATGATAAAAACCTTGCGAGCACGTCGATCGAACCTCAAAGGCAAGTTGTTGATGACAGTTTGAGTATTCACTCGGAGTTTGACCTACCTAATTTGATTCCTGAAGATTGGATGGGATTAGAAGAAGAGGCCCCGACGACTCTTCATGCACATAATCTTGATAACGAGGAAGAAATACCGGGTTACGTACAACCTATTCATGATAAAGATTTAAACGGCAAACCTGAAGACGTTATTGAACGTTCTTCTGTTTCTAAGCATACGTCAATTCCGGTGCAATCTGTTGTTAGTGCCCGAAGTTCTGCGAATATACAAAGCCACAAATGGGAAGAGGTGACACAAGAGTTTGTCCCACATGTTGAGACTCAAGAACTGTGTGCGGAAAGCGAAAGTAGATCTCAGAATAATGTCGCCCTGAGTGAATCATCATCTGAGAACGTAACACATGCATTCTTCGAAGGCCTCGGTGCAGATATAGAAACTGATTCAAATCATGACGCTCTATTTTTTAAGCAAATGGGCGCGTGTTTACGATTGTGTATCGATAATCTGTACAAAAACTTACAGGGTGTTGAAGAACTTACAGACGAAAACTCGTTTACTAAGAATGAGCTTAGCCTAACCACGTTAATGTTAACGCTAAACAATCAAAATCTGTTAGCTCCAAATGAGCTCATTGAACAGATTTTGGATGAGCTTGATGAACATGACGCTTTGTATTTAAAAACACTCAACGACCTTGTGTTCGATCAGTTAAAAGCGAACGACCCCAAAAAATTCGAAGATGTATTAAGCCAAGAAATCCGTTTTCTAAGTAAATCGAAGTTATGGCAAAAGTACGGGGAACATTATGACCAGAATACTCGTCAACTCCATGAATCGACATTCAAAGCGTTGATTAAAGAACGATACAATAAGGTTGCAAAAACGAATCATGCATAAACTAATAGCTCCTATTATCTTGTTCCTTTTATCAGGTTGTTCAATGTGGGAACAGTTCAAAGAATCTTCTGGAATAACGCCGGAAACCTCTTCGATTGAACTAGTTATTGAAGCGTCAGAACACCTCAATATACGCGAACAAGGACAATCATCGCCAGTCATCTTGAGAATTCACGAATTAACGTCTCCCGTTATGTTCCGTAGTTTGGACTTCTTTGCTCTATTTGAAAATGATAAGGCCTCCTTGGGGGACGAGTACATCAAACGGTACGAATATCAGCTTCAGCCCGGTGATAAGCTGCATGAGCTGTTGGAGCTAGACCCAAAAACTAGAGCACTAGGTTTTTCTGTCGCATTTAGAAATATTAATGGTTCATCTTGGCGTAAGGTCGAAGTGATCGAAGAGAAAAGTGAGTACTTCTTAAGGTTAAAAGTAGAGGGTAGCGAATTATCTTCGAACAATACCCGCGGTATTGAACAGACGTATTTTTAAGGAATTGACGAATGTCTTTATATAACCCAGTGGTTTGGCAAGATGGTATGTTCATGAAGCCTCAGCACTTCCAACAGCTAGATAGGTCTCAAAGCAAATTATCTAACATGCTTAGCTCTAACAGCTCTCCTTTACATTGGGGAGTGAAAAAAATCGAGATAAACACCGAACTATTGGCGTTAGGCAAAATCGGGATCACGCGAGCAGAAGGCATATTACAAGATCGCACACCATTTGATTTGCCGCTTCTTGCCGAACTTCCCGAAGTAAGAGATGTTGACCCATCTATAGCTGATAAAGTGGTGTACCTGTGCTGCCCATTGCCATCCGAGCGCTCTGAACTTTTTGGTGAAAGTAGTGATGGTGCCCGCTATAAAATGGAAAGCCAAGAGGCCGTGGATGCCTGTTATGAATCAGAAGACATGGCAAGTATTGTGGTGGGTAAGCTTAACTTCTTCTTGATGTACGATCACGAGGATAAGAGTGCATATACATCCATTCCTATTTTAAAGATTTCGGAAGTCAAGCCAGATGGAAGCATTATCCTGGATGAGAACTATATCCCGACATGCATCGATATACATGCTTCTACAGTGTTGAGTAAATTCGCGACAGAATTCGCTTCAATGCTAAAACACAGAGCAGAATCGATTGTTCAGCGTTTAGGTGTGGTTGACCAACAGGGGGTATCATCTGTTGCTGATTTTATGTTGTTACAAGCCTTAAATCGTTATGAGCCGTTATTCTGGCATTTTGCTAGTGTCGAAGGTGTTCATCCAGAGTCGTTTTATCGAACCCTGTTACAAGCTGAAGGTGAACTGTCTACGTTGTGTTCAGCCTCTCGTAGACCGCAAGAGTTTACAAAATACAACCACCGCCAATTGACTGATTGTTTATCTCGCACGCTTGATAGTGCAAAAATGACGCTAAGCGTGATGTCAGAGCAACGGGCAATACCTTTAACACTAAGAGAGCAAAGCTACGGAATTCGAACGGCAGCAATCCCAGACAGTAAGATTGTCGAATCTACAACGTTTATTCTTGCGGTTAAAGCAGACGTACCACTCGATATTTTACATACACAGTTTGTAAGTCAAACTAAGATTGGTTCGATTGACAACATTCGCGATTTGATCAACTTACAACTGCCAGGCATAGAAATGAAACCAATGCCAGTTGTGCCTCGAGCGTTACCTTACCATGCTGGTTATACCTATTTTGAATTGGATAAAACGAGCGATGAATGGAGTACCTTGAATAATGCAGCGGCCATCGCTGTCCATATTGCTGGTGACTTCGCGAATTTATCACTACAACTTTGGGCTGTACGTTTATGAGTTACGTCGAAAACGATGTCACCGTAGTACTATTCCAACCAGAACCAGGCAAACCAATGGAGGTGATGCCTGCACCTGATTTATCTAGGAATATTGCGGTAAGAGACCTAAATGTAGAAAGCATGGGGGTTAACCCATTGGTTGATCAGTTTACCTGGTTGATCGCCAGTCTTTCATGTATGTCTTCAATTCCTTGGTTGGACGACCCTGGCCCTTTCAGAGAACAAGTTGCTCGAGAGATTCGCAAAGGTGAGCGAAAGCTAAACGAAATGGAGTTGGATAGGGCATCTATTCTGGTTATACGCTATTGCTTATGTGCTGCAATCGACGAATCTGTATGTCGCCAAGAGTGGGGCGCTAATAGCCACTGGAGTACCAATAGCTTATTGTCTGAGTTCCATAACGAAACATCTGGTGGCGACAAATTCTTCACTATTTTAGAGCGTTTGAAAGCTGACCCACGAAAATATAGACACGTCATCGAATTCCTTTATCTATTGCTTCAACTTGGGTTCAAAGGAAAATATGGCCGAGAAGACCGTGGTAACGAAAAGCTTTCAGAGATAGGAAATACTATTTATCGTTTAGTTAGAGACGAGCGTTTAGCTGAACAGGAAAAAGTAACGTTAGTTAATTTAAAGGCGAAGTACTTAAAAAAACCGCTAAAACGGGTTATTTCACCTAAGTTAATTCTTGGTGTTAGTACTGCCATTTTTGGCGTTATGTATGTCGCGACCTACTTGGTTATTGACCTGAAATTTCAGCAGCTTCTAGATGTATATCAATAGCGTTCGATTTGATCATGAGATCTGCAGTCCATTTTTAAAATTAGGCTCAAACTAACAGGCTCTACTTTCATTTTAACTACGTACTTAGAGAGATTGTACCCAGCGCTCTCTTTTATCATGCATTCATTGGAATTTAATTGGATTTACTATGGCCGTAACAGTTTGTGCGAATGGACTCAGCGTAGTTCATCAAGGCTCGGGAGGAGAAGCGAACGCAACGCTTCCTGATGTTTGTTTAACAACAGTCGGCAACTCTGTTGTACCTATTCCCTATGGCAATAATGCAAAATCCGCTGATTTAGCTGGCGGCACCACTACCGTTTCTATGGATGGTGGTAACAGCATTGCTATTAAAGGCAGTAAATTCAGTGCCAGTACTGGCGATGCCGGTGGTGATAAAAAGGGTGTCTCATCTGGCACCATTGAAGCTGAGGCGGAGTTCATATCGGCTTCTCCTACCGTTAAATTTGAAGGCGTCGGCGTATGTCGCTTGTCCGATCAAATGACGATGAACAAAGCCAACACCATGTGTTTAGGCGGCGCTCAAAACCCTTCGGTTTCAGTAACAGAAGAGCAAGAAGGGACGTATACGGTTGATCTGTTTCTTTCATACTCAGATGGGGAACCTGTTCAAGGTGCGACATATAAACTGGTCGATCAAACCGGCGCTTCCTTTGAAGGTACATTAGATAATGCAGGCAAAGCTTCCGTGAGTGGGGTTGCACCGGGTGAATTTAACATTGACTATGGTGAAGATAGTCGCGAATTCATGCCGAACATCCCAACCAAAACCAACCCTAATTTCAATCCAAATGCGAATGCCCAATTAATTATTGAAGAAGCTAAACGAGGTGAAGTTGGTTTCTGGGAAAACTCTTGGAAGAGAATGTCAGGGGCAGCTAGCTGGATCTGGGGGGTAATTTTAGGTGACTTTAATGATGATGCATCGGTAGAGCAAATCATAGCCAACACAGCGCTGACCATGCTCCCCGTCGTAGACCAAGCAGCGGATGTGCGAGATCTCTCAGCCAATATCATGACACTATTAAGTGAAGAAGAGCGAGAGAAGCCAGAAAATTGGTTGGCACTGTCTCTGACTTTGATTGGTTGTATCCCAACGTTTGGTAGTGCAGTTAAAGGTACATGTAAAGTCGCTTTGAAAGGCGGTAAGGGCACATCGAAAGACACTTTACTCGCGGTACTTCGTGGTATGGGTAAAGGCGATCCAGAAAAGTTCTTACGAACATTAGATTGGGTTGATTACGCTAAGCAGGCGAGCAACATTGTGTCGGATGTTTTAAAACCCTGTATCGAAGTAGCAAGTGAGCTCGCTTCTTACGCCAATCGCATGGGCGCAGACGAATTAGCAGAATACTTCTTAAAGCTAGCCGATGAAGTGAAAATCATCGATAAAATGGTGCCGGATAAACTAAGAGAAGCGATGGGTGAGTTTGACCAGTTGTTTGCGCGAATTTTGGGTAAAAGTGAGAGAGCATACCCTGCAAAGGTAAAGCATGGGTCTGGTGATACTGCGCAATCTGGTAAAAATACTAGTAAGGCGAATCAAGAGAAAGATAAGGATGAATTTATTTGTCCTGTTTGCAAGAAGAAACCTGAAAAGTGTGATGCATATTAACCGGTGATAATTATATGACTAAGAAGATTAAACAAACTAGCCATCGCTTAATTGAAGGGTCTGGAAACAAGTTGGCAGCTAGGATTAGAAAACATAATGGATATGGCTCTGATTTTAAGAAGCACCCATGGGGGGATAGCAGGGTTAATAGTGATCAGTGTGGACTTGAAGCCCACCATATAATTACTACAAAAAACTTAGGAACTCCCGATTGGAAAAAATATAGAAAAGCTTACGAGTATGATATTAATTCTTGGGAAAATGGTGTAATGCTTCCATCCGAGCCAGATATCGCATGCCAAGCTTTTACTCATGTCCATCGGTCTCACCATAATGGGGGACTGGATTTTACAAGTGTTAAGACTAAATATTGGAAGGAAGGGGAACCCGAAACTGAAGTATCAGATGACGTAGCTTCTTACTTGCGTGGCCTAGACTATAAATATATTAAGGCTGTTTTCTCTGACATAGACTCAATCAAGCAGAATGCAAAATCGAAGTTGTATTGTAAAAAAGGCAATAAGGAAAAGTTCTCTTTGCACATGCATCAAAAGTCAAAACACATTCTTGCGAAAGTTAATAGTTTTTTATATACGATTTCAACTTATGGACATGACTACTCCCCTTCGAGTAAAGTGGGCTGTGGCGGTGGGGAATCCGAGAATAAAAGTAAGAGCAGAAGTTATTGTGAACATCGCATAAAACAAACATGCCATGATATTATGAATCATCAAGATAAAAAAATTGAAAAAAGAACTTTAAAGGTTGGAAAATGAGCGATTACTATTTTTCTAAAGAGATTGTTGACATACCTTTTTATGACTTTCCAGATGAATTTTCCGATTCAGTACCGTCAAACGTGTTTACTTACCCTAATCACCCAGTACCAATAGTGAAAAAATTTGCTCCAATCGGCGAGTATAATATTGTAGATGTGTTCTTAATTCCTTCACTAAGTATTAGACATGACCTTTTTGATAGAATTGATCTAGGAAATATTTTTGGCGTTAATTGGGTAGATATAACGCTGATAGATAAAGGTAAGCATAGTTATAAAATGCTACAGTTATGTAATGAGATAGAGATTGTTGATAGAAATAAAAGTAAGTTCGAATTTTATGACAAATTTGAAGGTGGAGAGTTTATTTCTGGGATGAATAGATTGGTGATAAATGAAGAGCTAATTTATGGAATAGAAATTCATAGGAGACTGATCTTTAGGGATCCAGGCTGGAAAGATAAAATATTTTATCACAAATCAATTGTTGAAAAATTCATAGATAACAAAGTGCAAGGAATTGAATTTTTTCCAGTTGCTGGGTATTCGGAGTTTGCTTAATGTATATTAAATTTGATAATGTCAAAGAAATACTACCAGAATGTCGAAGTAAGGTTGTTTTTAGGAACCCTGACATCTATATTGCTTTAGGTCAAACTCAACGATTCGTCATTTGGGAATCTATTTTATCTGATTTAGATGGAAACTGGTTTGATGGAATTAAGTTTTGGCCAAGCCAGTTTGATTTTGGAAGCCATCCTGATGACTATAACAAGCAATTTGATGATTATATAACCATTGAATTATTGCAATTTCCAAGTGTGGATAACTTAGACACCGAAGAAAAACACGCTTTTGTTTTCAACGAAAACAATGAGCTGTATATTAGTGAAATTTTCGTTAAAGACTTAAAGTCTGCTGGGTGTGTCGACGTTTGGTATGATACAACAGCTCCATATGGTCGTTATTAGGCTGTCAGCATTAAAAGCGCCGTAAGGCGTTTTTTGCTTTTAGTCGCGGTGTTTTTCGACTAAAGCGAACGCAACACATCCCCCTGATGTTTGTTTAACAACAGTCGGTAAACCTGTTGTTACTACCCCTTATGGCAATAATGCGAAGTACGCCGATTTAGTAGGAGGCACCACCACCGTTTCTATGGATGGTGGCAACAGCATTGCTATTAAAGGCAGTAAATTCATTGCCAGTACTGGCGATGCCGGTGGTGATAAAGCGGGTGTCTCCTCTGGTAACATTGAAGCCGAGGCGGAATTCATATCGGCTTCTCCTACCGTTAAATTTGAAGGCGTCGGCGTATGTCGCCTGTCCGATCAAATGACGATGAATAAAGCCAACACCATGTGTTTAGGTGGCGCTCAAAACCCTTCGGTTTCAGTAACAGAAGAGCAAGAAGGGACGTATACGGTTGATCTGTTTCTTTCATACTCGGATGGGGAACCTGTTCAAGGGGCGACATATAAACTGGTCGATCAAACCGGCGCGGTCTTTGAAGGCACATTAGATAATGTAGGCAAAGCTTCGGTGGGTGGTGTTGCACCCGGAGAGTTTAACATTGACTATGGTGAAGACGGTCGTGAGTTCATGCCGAACATCCCAACCAAAACCAACCCTAATTTCAACCCCAATGCGAATGCCCAATTAATTATTGAAGAAGCTAAACGAGGTGAAGTTGGTTTTTGGGAAAACTCTTGGAAGAGAATGTCAGGGGCTGCCAGCTGGATCTGGGGGGTAATTTTAGGTGACTTTAATGATGATGCATCGGTAGAGCAAATCATAGCCAACACAGCGCTGACAATGATTCCCGTCGTAGACCAAGCAGCAGATGTACGAGATCTCTCAGCCAATATCATGACACTATTAAGTGAAGAAGAGCGAGAGAAGCCAGAGAATTGGTTGGCACTCTCTCTGACTTTGATTGGCTGTGTCCCAACGTTTGGTAGTGCAGTTAAAGGTACATGTAAAGTCGTTTTGAAAGGCGGTAAGGGCACATCAAAAGACACTTTACTCGCGGTACTTCGTGGTATGGGTAAAGGTGACCCAGAAAAATTCTTACGTACATTAGATTGGGTTGATTACGCCAAGCAGGCAAGCAACATTGTGTCGGATGTTTTAAAACCCTGTATCGAAGTCGCGAGTGAGCTCGCTTCTTACGCTAATCGCATGGGCGCAGACGAACTAGCAGAATACTTCTTAAAGTTGGCCGATGAAGTGAAAATCATCGATAAAATGGTGCCGGATAAACTAAGAGAAGCGATGGGTGAGTTTGACCAGTTATTCGCTCGAATTCTGGGTAAAAGTGAGAGAGCATACCCTGCAAAGGTAAAGCATGGGTCTGGTAATACTGCGCAATCTGGTAAAAATACTAGTAAGGCGAATCAAGAGAAAGATAAAGATGAATTTATTTGTCCTGTTTGTAAGAAGAAACCTGAAAAATGTGATGCTTATTAGAGGTCAATACCATCATGGCTAAAAACTCAACTGTAAAAAAACACAGTCTTGTAAAAGGCTCAGGGCCTGCTTTAGCAAAATCCATCAAATCTAAGCACTATAAGTCGGGCTTCAATGAACATTTATGGGCGGATGGACGTTTGAAAGGGGATGACGGACAGTTCGGATTTCAGGCTCACCACATCATAACAACTAAAAACTTAGATACTCCAGACTGGAAAAAATACAGAGAAGCATATGAGTATGATATAAACACCTGGAAAAATGGGGTAATGTTCCCTTCCAAAACGGATATTGCTTGTCAAGTCAATACACACGTCCATAAGTCTGGCCATGGTGGAGGCTTGGACTTCAAGACCGAGCAAGAACAGTTTGGGAAACAAGTTCAGATCCTGAAAGTGGTGAAGTAACATCAATTCCGGTAACAAAGGTTCCTGATCCTGTAGTAACTAAGTTTCGGCTGGAAGATATAAAGTATATAAAATCGGTTAATCGAGATATTAAAGGTGTAAAAGAAAATGCCCAAAGGAAGTATTATTGTAAGACAGGAAATACAAGATATTTTCAGTCTGATTTAGATGGGGTCTCTGAAGATATTTTAGTGTGTTTAGATAGCTTTTTATATACAATTTCGACTTTTGGTCATGATTACTCTCCGGCAAGTGACATAGGTTGTGCAGGCGAAAGTAATATAGAAAGCAAGAGTAAATCAAGAAGCGCATGCCCAAGTAGAACTTCCAAGCTACCGGAAGAAAAACACAATATAAAGAATGTAAAAGGTAAGACGATGAAACCTAGAAAACTTGAGGTTGGAAAATGAGTGAATATTTTTTTGCAAGAGAGTGTGTCAATTCCCCAATTTACTGTTTTCCAGATGAACACATCGATTCAGTGCCCTTAACGAGTTTTACTTACCCTAAAGCACCTGTTCCCTTGATAGTCGAATTTCTTCCACAAGATGATTATGAAATCCCAGATATACTTGAGATGCCAAATTTCTCGATTAATAAGAATGGATTTTCGAAATTAAATTTGAATAACATTTTTGGAATTAATTGGGTCGATATTAAACTTCATGATAAAGGTGAGCATGATTTTCTTATGCTACAAGTTGTCAACGAGATTAAGTTGATTGATAGATCCGAAAGTAAGATCAAGAGGTACCGAAAGGATTCTGATGGTGATGAGATGATTAGTGGTATTCTTAATCTTATATTAGATGAAAAACTAATTCAGACTATACCAGTAGATAGAAGACAGATAGTGGTAGATCCTGGTTGGTTGAAGTGTGTTTTTTTCCATAAAAGTTTAGTTGAAAAAATAAAAAATTCTAAGCTAGTCGGTGTAGAATTTATACCGGCAGACGGCTATTCAGACTTTAGATAGATGAAATCAAATTTGAATTATTTTTATTTAAATAACAATCTTAAAGTAATATGTATATTAAGTTTATTAAAGAAAATTTAAGCAATGTACTACCAGGAAAAAGACCAGGTATGTTTTTTTCTAACCCTGACTTATTTATTATTTTTGACAATACTATCCGATTCGTAATTTGGGAAGAAATTTTAGAAAAGTTGAATGAATCGTGGCTTGAAGGAAAGGATGCTTGGGATAGTAATTTTGATTTTGGTAGTCATCCTGACGATTATGATAGACAGTTTGATGATTATAAAACAATTGAACTTTTACAATTTCCAACCCTGACAGATTTAGAAGTAGAAGAAAAATATGCTTTTGTTTTTAACGAGAATAATGAATTATATATCAGTGAGAACTTCGTTAAAGACCTGAAATCAGCTGGTTGCGTCGACATATGGTATGATACCACAGCTCCATATGGTCGTTATTAGACCGTCAGAATTAAAAGCGCCGTAAGGCGCTTTTTGCGTTTAGTTGCGGTGTTTTTTGAGTTAAGTGAACGTAATACACCCCTGATGTTTGTTTAACAACAGTCGGCAACGCTGTTGTACCTATTCTCTATGGCAATAATGCAAAGTCCGCTGATTTAGCCGGCGGCACCATTACCGTTTCTATGGATGGTGGTAACAGCATTGCTATTAAAGGCAGTAAATTCCGGCGTTTTTCAAGGTAGTTGTCATCATTCGCTTGTTTACTAAGCAGCTTCTCT
>NZ_JBGONU010000038.1:0-46230 GCF_041439295.1 Vibrio sp. 1F253
TTATCGCCCAAACTGGTTAAATTTTAACAGTGACAACTATCCTGCCAGAGGGGGAAATCAACATACTGGAAAGAGCCAACTCATAGAGGGATTATTAATTTCTACGATAATGATATACCTAACTTCAATTATCTTGATTGTAAAATTGAAAACAACAATGGGATATTAAAAGCAAACTTCACTTTAAATTATGAAAAATTAAGAGATTATCCAGTTATAAAAAGTCACTACGAAAGGTTAGAGATATTGAACCTTTATAAGGACCACATTCCAACAAAACTAGCAGAGATGGCATCTGATTTATCAACATATAAAGGAGAGGTATCTAGTGAAGGTGTCAAAAGGATATTGATTAAACAGTACTTTAAAAGGATTAGAGAGTTTGGAAAAAATGATTGGAAGGCAGCTCTATTGAGGGCTGTAATTATAGGAAAATACTATAACCTATACCTAACATAAGCCAATATTAATAGTCAATACCACTTAGCTATTGACTACTAGTTCAAGGCTTCATAATAATTTTTGGGATCAGAAAAACCATTTCTAAAAATTTTTCTTAAGCAAAAAAAAACGGTATAACAATTAATGTTATACCGTTTCTTAAAATGTGGCGTCCCCTGAAGGATTCGAACCTTCGACCACCGACTTAGCTTACCACTACAGCTTTCGCTGCCATCATCACGATGTTTGTAGTCTGGACTATATCATCACCCACAACATAACTTGCTAGGGTGGAGGGCGCTAAATGATGTTTTACGCAATGTGTTCGCATTGCACCACCTAGTCTCTGCACCTTTCTTACACGCATGTAAGACTTGGCTCATGATTGCCACCGCCACTACGCGCTGAGGTTTCCATGAATTCACCCTCTACACTGTATAAGTTTCCTAATACAGGCTCCTCTCTTAAAGGTCGGTGCTCTATCCAGCTGAGCTAAGGGGACGTTCTAATTCGATGCTATAGTAATGATTTAGCTATCGATTTTCAACCATCGAAGATGATTATTTTTACTTTTTCCTATCACTTTTAAGAAAAAAACTGTTTACGTAAAAGTGGTAACTGACCAATAATAAATGGTAACCATAAAAACATCTTATGGTAACCTTACTACTACCTAAACCCTTGAATAATAGCTATTCATTCCTAAAATGGTAACTATTAGGGGGAGGTGCTCAATCCAGCTGAGCTAAGGGCGCGCTACAGGGAAGGATTATACGAATTCGAATCAGTAAAGCAACGGCTTTATGTAACATTCTGATCCAAGTGAGTAAAAAAAGTGCAATAGGACTATAAGTGTTGGAAAATAGAACAAAGCAAACGTTTGCTTAATGGTAATCAAAAAGATTTTCTGGAATAATGCGCCAAAAACATCAGCCACTAACTTGAATATCAATACTAAGGAAATTCATGACTGCTCAAAATATTGATGGAAAGCTAATTTCTCAAACGGTTCGCTCTGAAGTTGCGGCTCGTGTAAAAGCTCGCACTCAAGCTGGATTACGCGCTCCGGGCCTAGCGGTTGTTTTAGTGGGTGAAGACCCTGCTTCTCAGGTTTACGTAGGAAGTAAACGTAAAGCATGTGAAGAAGTTGGCTTCGTATCTAAATCTTACGACTTGCCAGCCACTGCGACAGAAGACGAATTATTAACACTGGTAGACCAACTGAACGAAGACCCGGAGATTGACGGTATTCTTGTTCAACTTCCTCTACCAGCTGGTATTGATAGCACTCAAGTTCTTGAGCGCATCACGCCGGAAAAAGACGTTGATGGCTTCCACCCATACAACGTAGGTCGTTTGGCTCAGCGTATGCCTAAGCTTCGCTCTTGTACGCCTAAAGGCATCATTACGCTGCTTGACCGTTATAACATCGACTTACGTGGCAAACACGCGGTTGTGGTTGGCGCATCAAACATCGTAGGTCGCCCAATGACGTTAGAGCTTCTTCTAGCCGGTTGTACGACGACAACATGTCACCGCTTCACCAAAGACCTTGAGGGTCATGTACGTCAAGCAGATGTTGTTGTGGTAGCCGTTGGTAAGCCTAACTTCATTCCTGGTGCTTGGATTAAGAAAGGGGCTGTTGTGGTCGATGTAGGCATCAACCGTTTGGAATCTGGCAAACTCGTTGGCGACGTTGAATACGATGTCGCGAAAGAGAGCGCAAGCTTCATCACACCAGTTCCGGGTGGTGTTGGTCCAATGACTGTAGCAAGCCTAATTGAGAACACAATGATTGCTTGTGAGCAGTTTCACTCGAAATAGTCCGCAATGACAGCTTCGATAGTAATACCGTTGGCATCAATTGCCTCGCCCTAGAGTAAAACAAGCTAGAGCAAAATTAGAAAGCCGCAGCGTGAAAACGTTGCGGCTTTTTTGATACTTAGCTATTCGTTTTTGAATCAGGGCAACTAGCTTTTGATGCAGTGCTCGTTGCTACTTATCTGATATCTCGACTTTTTCCGCCTGTTCAGAAGGCGGCGATAAACTAATGATCGCACACTCCGTTGATACCAGTTTTTCCAAATCAGAACCTTGTGTCACTAAACGGAAATCACCGCCAGTAATCACACCGAGTGGAATCGCTTTAGGATACAGGGCGTTAAACTCATTAAGGTCAAACGCTTCGGTCAAACCTGTACTCTTTATTTGGCAGCCTTGAGCCATCAAGGAGTTAAGCTTGGAATAGGTAATTCCTTCCGAAAACAGACTTCTGTTGCCATCTCGACTCACTGAATGCCTTTCGTGTTTAGTTTCTGTCGATTCAAGCTCAAACACCTTGTTTTCACCAAACTCATCTTGATAATGCATACTGACTAATGGGTTGGTTTGACGATAAGGCGAGACGATCATGGCGCGCCCTATCCCATCCAATTCCAGATTATTTTCCGCGTGATTTGAGGCTGGGTTACCAAAATAGACATTCAGATTATCCATACGCGCTAAGCGAATGCTCTCCCAGTTTGTATCAGCAAGCACACTGTTGATGCTGTGTGTCGCCAGCACTTTGGCAAACTGGCGTGAAAAATGAGTCGCACCAAAGAAGATAACCCCTTGTGCCTTCTCTTGAGTCACACCCAACCTTCTCGCCCACCAACTCGCGGTTAGGCTCTGAATCACAACCGTACCAATAATGACCAAGAACACCATGGGCACCAGTAGATCCGCCCCTTCGATTAATTGCTTCTCTTGAAGTTTGATAGCAAACAGAGAAGAAACTGCGGCAGCAACGATCCCGCGAGGTGCCATCCAGCTCAAAAACCATTTATCTGCTGAAGTAAGATCCGTGCCGATCCCGCTGATCCACACGCTCAAAGGACGAGCCACCAGCATGACGACCGCTAATAAGCCAATACCGCCCCAACCTATCGAAAGGAAAGTCCCAGAATCAAGTCGACTCGCCAGTAAGATAAACAAGGCAGAAATGAGTAACACGGTTAAGGTCTCTTTGAACTCAATAATATCTTCAAGATCCAAGCCTTTCACGTTGGCGAGCCAGATACCCATGATGGTCACGGTTAATAGGCCAGACTCTTCACTCAGATCATTAGAAAAAGAGAACGCCGCCAACATCAACGTTAGGACTGCCACGTTACGCAAATAATGCGGAACCCAATGCCCTTTCAGCATCTTGGCAATCAAATAGCCACCGATGATCCCTAAGCCTAAACCGATGGCTAGAGTCAGCCCCAAAGCCGACAGTACATGGCTTGTAGGATCGGCTGAAGAGACAATGTATTCGTAAACGAGAACGGCAAACAGAGCGCCAATCGGATCAATCACTATCCCTTCCCAGCGCAAGATGCTGCCTAACGAAGATTTGGGCTGAATGCTGCGCAGCATGGGAACAATAACGGTTGGACCCGTCACCACCACTAAGGCAGCAAACAGCGCGGCTAATGGCCAACTGAAGTCCACAAAGTAATAAGCACCAACAACAATACACGCCCAAGTAATCAGCATGCCGAAACTCACGAGGTGCGTCACCATACGACCATGGCCTCTTATTTCCTTGAAATTCAGGGTCAATGCACCTTCAAACAGAATAATAGCGACACCTAATGAAATCAGCGGAAATAGCACGTCACCAAAAATGGCATCGGGATTAAGGATGTTAAGACCGGGACCTAAAAGTAGGCCGACAATAAGAAGAGGAAGAATAGCAGGAAGACGTAAGCGCCAGCCTAACAATTGACACGTTAAGGACAGCAGTCCAATTAACGCCAAGGATGAAGTAATCGACAAATCCATTTGTGCCCCTAAAAAATTTGCACCACACCTTGTGATACAAACCTATTTGCTGAAACAAGAAAGCCTATGTCATTAAACTATAGGCTCTCTTTTTCATGCTAACCGAATATTAGTGTGATTAATCAGTCACTTTACTATAGGGGAAATAAAGTGACTGACTCATCCACTCTGTACTTATCATCTAGCTACAGAGAAAGCACCACGCCAGCGATCGCAGCGCTCATTAAGTTGGCAAGCACACCCGCACAAATCGCTTTGAAGCCATATTGTGAGATGAAAGAGCGACGCTCTGGAACTAAGCTACCCAAACCGCCAATCAGAATCGCCATGGTAGAGATGTTAGCAAAACCACATAGTGCAAAAGTAACGATCGCTTTTGAGTGCTCACTCAGTGCATCTTTTACGTCCATTAACTGGATGAAAGCCACAAACTCATTCACAACGATTTTGTTACCGATCAGCGAGCCTGCAACCACAGCTTCAGACCACGGTACACCGATCAGCCATGCAACGGGTGCGAACACATAACCTAGGATAAGTTCGAAGCTTAGGTTTACGCCAAACCAGCCACCAACAATACCTAACAAGCCATTCAGCATCGCAATCACACTGATAAAGGCTAGAAGTGTCGCACCCACCGCAACGGCAATACGAAGTCCAGACATAGCCCCATCTGCCATTGCCTCAACTACGTTTGTTGCTCGTGGAATCTCTACACCAGATTCAATATTTTCTTGAACATCCTCTGGGCTGCCAGGTACTAAGATTTTAGCCATCAATAGACCGGCTGGTGCCGACATGAATGCCGCTGCGATCAGATAGTTTAGGTCAACGCCCAGCGATGCATAACCCACTAGTGTACCACCAGCTACAGAAGCCAAACCGCATACCATCACAGCAAACAGTTGTGAATCCGTCATGTGCTTTAGGTAAGGCTTAACCACTAATGGCGCTTCAATCATGCCGACAAAGATGTTGGCAGTCGCAGACAGTGACTCCGCACGACCTGTGCCTAGAAACTTCTGTAAAGCACCGCCGATTATGTTGATCACCTTTGGCATAAAGCCGATGTGATACAAACCTGAAATCAATGCAGAGAAAAAGATAATGATACCGAGAACGTTAATAGCGAAAACAAATCCGTTATTCGTTAGGCCACCGAATAGGAAGTTAATCCCCTCTTGACCGTAGTTGATCAAGCTAGACACCGCACCAGTAGCTGCATTCAGCGCTTCTTTACCCATTGGCACATAAAGAACCAAGAGCGCGAATGAGATTTGCAGTAAGAAAGCCAAAGAGACAGTTCTTAGCGGGATATTTTTTCTGTCCGTAGATAGTAACCAAGCGGCTACTAAAATAGTGATAATTCCAAGTAGGGAAGCCATATGCGTCAACCTAAAAGTTGTAGGTAGGAAAGGCGACGCATTGTATAGAGGAAATCGTTTGCGGCAAGGTGCGGTTGTTAATGTAATGTTGGGATTATCAGTAACTTGCCCAAGATTAGATTAACGTATTGAATTTTAATGGATTAACTTGTTCAAAAAGCATACTTTTTCCATATGGAAATTATATTTATGAATTAGGAAACAATTAACGATGCAGCTCAACACAAGTTTTGAGATTTTTGTCCCAATACGTCGGCGAACCAACATGCTCTTTGATGAACTCAATCACTGCTGAA
This sequence comes from Vibrio sp. 1F253, assembly GCF_041439295.1. Classification (NCBI taxonomy): domain Bacteria; kingdom Pseudomonadati; phylum Pseudomonadota; class Gammaproteobacteria; order Vibrionales; family Vibrionaceae; genus Vibrio; species Vibrio sp. 1F253. The sequence goes on from NZ_JBGONU010000038.1 coordinate 5,933, forward strand.
AGCTTCTTTGGCATGTTCTTTCGGCTCGGATAGACGGCATAAAATGGCATCAACTGACTGGCTCTCCATTCTGGTAATACTTGGATTAACTTGCCCGTTCTAAACTCTTCTTTGACTAAATAAGTCGCCAAATAAGCAACACCCCACCCAGATACAGCTGCGTCTCGTACCGCCTCTGCCAAATCCACCGAGTAATCGCCCGCCACTTTGACACTAAGGTTTTCTTGCCCGTTATCAAACGCCCATGACGTGTAGTCACGCTCACGGCTGCGATAAATAAGGCAATTATGATCAATCAGATCAGATGGCACATGAGGAGTGCCAGCTTTAATCAGATAATCCGGTGATGCGGCTACCACAAATTGGCTGTCGGCTAAACGCTGCGCTATATAACCTTCTGGCAGGTCTTCATTATTGGTGATCCAAAGATCCAAGCGCTCCTCAATCATATCCACTTTGTAATCGAACAAATGCACTTCAATTCTCAGCTGCGGATAGAGCTGTCTGAGCTGATCAATCGCTGGAATGATATGCAGTGTGCCAAATGACTGAGACAAGCCTATGCGGAATATTCCAGAAATGTCGTCACGCTGGCTATCCATATCCATTTGAGCCGCTTTCACCGTATTGAACAGCTGCTCACAATGCTGATAGAACACTTCCCCTGCTTCAGTTAGTGTCAGGCTGCGTGTGGTTCTTTGCACCAGCTTGATACCTATCGAATCCTCGAGCAAAGCAACTTGCTTACTGATGTGAGACACCGACACATTCAAACTTTTTGCTGCACTGGTAAAGCCTTCATGCTTGATTAACGCATGGAATATCACCATCTGTGCGGCTCTATCTGTTAGCACAAGGCCACCTTTAAAAATCTCTGAAATATAAAAGAAAAAGGACTCCGAAGAGTCCTTTAGTTCGTTCTGCCTATGGTAGGCCAAATGCTATTCAAAGCGACCTAAATCTGTTAACCAAATTAGCTCCAATAACCAAATTAAGGCCATTAATCAAATTAGGTCGATTAATCAAACTTAATTCTGTCTGCTAGGTGGCTAACTGCCAACGCAAAGTAGTAAGAACGATTCCACTTCATTAACACATTGTAGTTGTTGTAAATGAGGTAAGAACGGCCAGTTTCATCGTCTGGCATAATTAGCCAAGCTTTAATATCTTCATCAAGCGTTGGTAGTGGGCGATCGTCAAAGCGCTTAATACCGAGTTCAGACCACTCTTTTAAGTATTTCGCTTTGTCTTCGCCTCGGCCTTGCATTTCAATAGACACAGTCGACGGTACGTGAACCTGACGGCCCCAAGTATATTTGTCATCCCAACCCGATTGGCTGAGATAATTCGCCGCTGAAGCAAATACATCTTCTTCAGTACCCCAAATATCTTTCTTGCCATCGCCGTTACCGTCAGCGGCATAAGCTAAGAATGAGCTTGGCATAAACTGAGGTTGTCCCATCGCACCAGCCCAAGAGCCTTTCATCTCTTGTGGTGCAATATGGCCTTGATCAAGAATCTTCAACGCCGCCATCGCTTCGCTACGGAAGAAGGCTTCTCTACGTCCTTCATAGGCCATAGTTGTGAGAGCATCAATAACACTGTAGTTACCCGTGAACTTACCAAAGTTACTCTCAACACCCCATAGCGCGACAATGAATCTTGGTTGAACACCATATTCATCACCAATGCGCTTCAACGCTGAATAATGCTTCTTATAAAGCGATCTCGCCTGCTTCACTTTCCAATCTGGAACCGCGCGTGGAATGTATTCATCCAGAGTCAGTTTTTTCTCAGGTTGATTCTTATCGGCTTTCACCGCTCTTGGCTTAAACGTCACACCATCAAAGGCCTGATCAATGATCGTTTCAGAGATGCCTTCTGCACGGCCTTGCTGCTTTAGTTTCTCTACATATTGCTCAAAGCTCAGCTCTTCAGCCTGAACTGAACCAATCGTCAGGCTATTACCCAATAGTAATGCCGACACAGCCAATATGGTTTTCGAAAATTTACTCAACGATCACTCCTCCCTGAATTAAGGTAGCTATCACTCTTCGTCTTGAACGTTTTGCTGAGCTTTACGCTCTTTATGAAGTTCAAGTTCATTAACCGGTGGTGGCGGAACTTGCAAAAAGAAACCATCGGTGTTCAGTGATTCTCTCACTTTATCGATGTTCACTTGCGCCAGTTTACGGCCATCCATTTTAATTACCATTACAAAACTAGGTTTACCAAACATTTGCATCAATGCGTCAGGAACTTGTGAGAAATCATCCTTCTTAGGGATATAAAGGTATGTTCCTTCTTTCTTTGAACTTTTATATATAGAACACAGCATGACAAACCTTTTTATTGTTTATGACTACAAAACTCTCACTTACGAGATCAATAGTTTATGTTAAGGGAAATATTGGGAACAAAACGTTCATTTGACAACAAGATTACTTGCTGTGCTTGGTTTGGGAATATAACATGATAAACCAAGTTTCAGGCAACGCCCTTTATTTTATTGATAAAGAAATTGTACCAATCCGCTATTGAGGTCCTGTAGTTTTCGATGTCTAGTAATCCAGATCTAAAAGGTAGCAGTTTTACGCTATCTGTTTTGCACTTATCCGATGATCAAGTCGAAAATGCGGTGTCTTTTCTTCAAGAAAAAGTAAACCAAGCTCCCAATTTTTTCGCTGCTGCGCCTGTTGTTATCAATATTAGCAAAGTCGCGGGTGATATCGATTTTGTGCAACTGAAAGAGGGTATATCTCAAGCGGGCATGATCCCAGTAGGTGTGGCTGGTTGTTCGGATAAACGTATGCAGAACCTAGCGAAAGAAGCTGGTTTTGCAGTGATGACAGCCAGTAAATCACCTTCTCAAGCTCCAGCGAAGATGGCTCCGATAAAAGTGGCGAGAACGCCTATTCGTTCTGGTCAGCAAGTGTATGCAAAAGATGGCGATCTATTGATCCTCAGCCATGTGAGTGCTGGCGCAGAAGTCATAGCCGATGGCAGCATCCATATCCATGGTACTTTACGCGGTCGTGCGATTGCAGGCGCGAGTGGTCAAACTGAAGCAAAAATAATTTGTAATGATTTACAAGCCGAGCTGGTCTCCATTGCTGGAAATTACTGGCTCAGCGATCAAATTGAAAGCGAGTACTGGCAGAAGAAAACCATGTTCAGTATGGCAAACGATGTATTACACGTTGATGTCCTCGCAATATAAGAGAAATAAAAAGGAAAACAAAATGGCACGCATTATCGTTGTAACGTCAGGTAAAGGCGGGGTAGGCAAAACGACCTCCAGTGCAGCTATTGCCTCAGGCTTAGCTTTAAAAGGGAAGAAAACCGCAGTTATCGACTTTGATATCGGTCTGCGTAACCTAGATTTAATCATGGGTTGTGAGCGTCGTGTTGTGTACGACTTCGTTAACGTTATCAATGGCGAAGCGACACTGAACCAAGCGATGATCAAAGACAAGCGCACAGAGAATCTATTCATTCTTCCGGCTTCTCAAACTCGTGATAAAGATGCATTAACAAAAGATGGTGTTCGTCGTGTATTTGATGAACTAGATGAAATGGGCTTTGATTTCATCATCTGTGATTCTCCTGCAGGTATCGAGCAAGGCGCTCTGATGGCGCTTTACTTTGCTGATGAAGCGATTGTTACAACTAACCCAGAAGTTTCTTCTGTACGCGATTCAGACCGTATTCTCGGTATTCTCGATTCTAAGTCTCGTCGTTCAGAAGATGGCTTAGAACCAGTGAAAACGCACCTTTTACTGACTCGCTACAACCCAGCACGTGTAACTCAAGGTGAGATGCTAAGTGTTGAAGACGTTGAAGAGATTCTTCACATCTCTCTACTGGGTGTCATCCCAGAGAGTCAAGCAGTACTGAACGCGTCGAACAAGGGTGTTCCAGTTATTTTTGACGAAGCAACCGACGCAGGTATGGCTTACAATGATACTGTAGAACGACTACTGGGTAGCCAAGTGGACTTCCGTTTCTTAACGGAACAGAAGAAAGGCATCTTCAAAAGACTGTTCGGGGGCTAATTCGCAATGTCATTACTAGAGTTTTTTAGACCACAAAAAAAGACAACCGCAAACCTAGCTAAAGAGCGTTTGCAGATCATTGTTGCCGAGCGACGCAGCCATGACGACCCAGCGCCGTCTTATCTGCCGCAACTAAAAGAAGACATCTTGAAGTGTATTGCGAAGTACGTTGACGTCGATCCATCAATGGTTGATCTGACTTTCGAACACAAAGATGACGACATCTCAGTATTAGAGCTGAACGTCAAACTTCCAGAAGAAGACCGATAAGCAGAGCTCAAGCGGCGCTTATCACGATTCAATAAAAAAGAGAGCCTAGGCTCTCTTTTTTGGTATTTTAACTTGTGTCTAAACGCTATAAAAGATTAAGAATTCTGCATACGCTTTTTCAGTCGAGCTAAGTCAATTTCACTAGAGCGAACAGTCAACTTAATACACTCGTAATCGTACTCTTCTTTAACCACACTCATGTTTGAGCGAATCTCGCCGATGATGCCTTGTCCAGAATAAGGGATAGTGATCTCTTCTTCGATCATGCCTTCTTCAGCAACACCAACGATGTACTTGTGCAGTTTCGTAATATCTAGCGGATCACGAGTCGACGTTAGCATCGCATCTGGGAATTCTTCGATCAGCTCTAATTGCTGTTCTTCAGTCAATCTATCGCACTTATTCAGCACTAATAGTTTTTCGCTGCCTTCAACACCCACTTGTGCTAATACGTCGTGTACCACATCAAGTTGTGCGCGGAACGAAACGTCAGAAGCATCAACCACATATAAAAGCAGTGAAGCATCATGCGCTTCTGCTAGCGTTGAGTGGAATGAAGCAACCAGATCGTGTGGCAGTTTCTTGATGAAACCAACGGTGTCTGAAACCAAGATACGTGGCTGAGTAATCGGCTGAAGTGCACGAACCGTCGTATCTAGCGTTGCGAACAGTTTATCTTCACCCACCACTTCGGTTGCGGTCATTGCACGCATCATCGAAGACTTACCGGCATTGGTGTAGCCAACTAAAGCAACAGTGAAAAGCTCCGCGCGCCTTGTGCGTCGGGTCTTCATTTCATCTTGTACGCTTACTAGCTCACGCTTAAGCGCAGCAATTTGGTCACGTACGTTACGACGGTCTAGCTCTAGTGAAGTTTCACCGGCGCCCTGACCCATTTGACGCTCTTTATCACCCTCAGCCGTTTCACGAAGTCGTGGCACTAAGTAGTTTAGACGAGCGATATCAACTTGCAGACGAGCAGTACGAGTACGAGCGTGACGGCTGAAGATTTCGATGATGATGCCAGTACGGTCAAATACTTCCACACCCAAACTCGCCTCAACAGTACGCATTTGAGATGGGCTTAAATCACAGTCAAATACCACAACATCAGCGGCACCGTATTGGAAGTTGCCCGTTGGAAGATCATCAAAATCTAGCTCATCGATTTCAACATTAAAATCAAACGACTCATCAATAAAGTCTTCATCTTCTGCTTCTTCAATAGAGCCTTGATAACCAGTTAGGTGTGCAATTTCAGCAAGCTTACCGGCACCCAGCACATTCTGTCTTTGAGATGAACTGTGGTGTTGCGATTGCGTACCGACTACTTTAAACCCTAGGGTTGTCACTAAGCGAGCAAGTTCGGCAAGAGACTCTTTTGCTTCGTCACCTTTAAAATCCGGTGTCGTAATAGAAATAAGTAAAGCGTTATTCGCCGCTGGTTTTGCTGTTAGTTTCATGTATTCTTCTGTTTATGCACCAAGGTGCAACCTAGTATTTGATCTAAAGTAGTGTGATCCTACGCGTTTCTACGTCAGCTTTATAGAGCTAAGGGATACTAAATCACGATATTATTGCAGTAGAAGCATATATATCGTTTATCCCTCTGTTTTTATAAGGGATAAAAAGCAAGTATAGCCAACGAAAAAGGCAGCATCACCTTACTTATTAGTAGTTGGTGATACTGCCTTTGATTTAGACATGAACTTTGATTGTTAAACTAACTCAATAACTAGAAGTTAGAAGTTAGAAGTCGATTCTCGCTTCGGTTTGAGCATCAAAGAATACCGCCTTTGATAAGTCAAAATGAAGCGGTGCCATTTGCCCAACCGACACTTCAAACTCTGGTGACAAACGACACGCGACTTCTTGGTCGTTCACTTTAACCATTGCGATGGTATCTGGCCCTGTTGGTTCTAATACTTCCAATTGCAGGTCTAGCTTTGTAGTTGCCGACACATCATCACCTTCTTGCTCAGTAATGTGTTCAGGACGCAACCCAATGACCAACTCCTTGCCATCTTGGTCACGCATACTCTGAGGCAATCGAATGTGGTGTTCTTGCTCCGCCGTGCCAGTTACTTTGATGATCGGATTCTGGTCCTCATCCAAGTCCACCATGGTTTTAATGAAGTTCATTGATGGTGAGCCCATAAAGCCCGCTACGAACATATTGTTGGGTTTGGTATAGATCTCTTGTGGCGTACCTAGCTGCTGCAGTTCACCGTCTTTCATTACTGCGATGCGATCCGCAAGAGTCATCGCTTCGATCTGATCATGGGTTACATAAACAATTGTGGTATTCAGCTTCTGGTGGAGACGTTTAATCTGATGGCGCATTTCAACACGCAGCTTGGCATCCAAGTTAGAAAGCGGCTCATCAAACAGATACAGCTTAGGACGACGAGCTAAAGCACGTCCCATCGCGACACGTTGACGCTGGCCACCAGAAAGCTGCGACGGCTTACGATCAAGCAACTGTTCAATTTGCAGCATTTCTGCCACTCGATTGACTTCTGCATCGATCTCTTGCTGCGGCATCTTGCGAATCTTCAAACCGAAAGCGATATTGCCACGCACCGTCATGTTTGGATACAAGGCGTACGACTGGAATACCATCGCGATATCGCGATCTTTAGGTTCAACCTGCGCCACGTCTATGCCATCAATTACAATCTCACCCGAGCTAATATTCTCTAGCCCAGCGATGGTGTTCATCAAGGTGGATTTCCCACACCCCGAAGGGCCGACAAGTATCAAAAATTCCCCCGAATCGATACTAATGTCGATGCCCTTTAACGTTTCGTTGTCCGCGTTGCGATAGGTTTTACGGATCTGTTTTAAATCTAATGTTGCCATGGGTAATTATCCTTTTACTGATCCTGCCGTTAGGCCACGAACAAAATATTTTCCTGCGAAGACGTACACCAACAGCGTTGGCAAGGCGGCGATGATCGCGGCAGCCATATCGACGTTATATTCTTTAACGCCTGTGCTGGTGTTGACTAGGTTGTTTAATGCCACGGTAATCGGCTGTGTCTCTGAGCCCGAATACACCACCCCGAATAAGAAATCGTTCCAGATTGCGGTGAACTGCCAGATCACTGTCACCATGATGATAGGTGTAGAGATCGGTAATAAGATCTTAAAGAAAATGGTAAAGAAGCCTGCGCCATCCAGTTTTGCTGCTTTGATCAATTCATCAGGAATCGAGATGTAGAAGTTACGGAAAAATAGAGTCGTAAACGCCATGCCGTAGATAACGTGCACAATCACCAAACCGATGGTTGTGTTTGCTAAACCCATCTTGCCAAGCATGGTTGCCATTGGCAGCAGCACAACTTGGAACGGAATAAAGCAGCCAAACAACAGCAAGCTAAAGAACAGATTTGAACCTCTGAACTGCCACTTGGTTACCACGTAGCCATTGAATGCACCGAGCAATGTTGAGATCGCAACCGCAGGTATCACCATTTGGAATGAGTTCCAAAAGTAACCTTTGATGCCTTCACATTTCACGCCCGTACAAGCGGTGTCCCACGCTTTATACCAAGCATCAAACACCCACTCTTTCGGCAAGCTCATTAAGTTACCCGCTTTGATGTCAGGCAGAGTTTTGAATGACGTCAGCGCCATCACGAACAATGGCATTAGATACACTAAACAGAAGAAAAGCAGTGCTGAATAAATAAAGATTCGAGCAAAATTGATGTTATTCATCATGACTTTTTCTCCCTAAGTTCAGAGTAAAGATAAGGCACGAGAATCGCTAAGATACCGGCAAGCATCATCATGGCACTGGCAGCACCAAGGCCAATTTGTCCGCGAGTAAAAGAGTGTGCGTACATGAATAGCGCAGGAAGATCCGATGAATAACCGGGGCCACCCGCTGTCATTGCCGTCACAAGGTCGAAGCTCTTAATCGCAATGTGAGAAGTAATGATCACCGCACTGAAGACCACAGGGCGCAAACAAGGCAGAATGATTTTGAGATAGATGGTAGGTAAGCTTGCCCCATCAATTTGCGCCGCTTTGATGATTGAAGAATCGATGCCACGCAGACCTGCTAAGAACATCGCCATCACAAACCCTGAAGACTGCCAAAGTGCTGCGATAACCAAGGTATACACCGACATTTCGGAGTCGACTAGCCAGTCAAATTTGAAGTCAGTAAATCCCCAATCTTGCATCAGTTTTTCAATGCCAAGACCCGGATTAAGAATCCATTTCCACGCCGTACCCGTCACAATGAATGACAACGCCATTGGGTAGAGATAGATGGTACGAATCGCCCCTTCTTGACGGATGTTCTGGTCAAGCAATACCGCTAAACCAACACCAAGCAAGATGGCAATCGCCATAAATAGAAAACCAAACACACCGAGGTTGGTGATTGAGGTAATCCAGCGATCGTTATCCATCAGCTTTTCATATTGGGTTAAACCAACGAAATTAAAGCTCGGCAGAAATCGAGAGTTGGTGAACGACAACGCTGCCGTCCAAAATATGTAGCCGTAGATACACACCACGGTCACTAACGCAGTCGGCGCCAGTACAATTTTAGGTAACCAATGTTGCAACCTGTCAGCAAAACTCGGTTTCGGTGCAGGCTGGCTCCTTGTGGGTTTTGGAGTCGACTCAGTCAAAACATGCTCCATAACTTATCCTTGTTGCACAATCGAGCCAATGGCTTACCTTTCGGCACCACATCAGCATCACGCATATCAGAATTGGGAGTGAAGAGCAGATAGGCTCCCTACGAGCCTACCCACCCTGGGGGTTCGATAAAGCAACACAGCCCGTCACTCACGTGCGTTGTGTGTCACTTATCAAGTTAGATTAGATAGCCGCTTTCACTGCTTTTGCTAACTTAGCTGCCGCTTGTTTAGGATCGGCATCTTTCTCGTTGAAGAAGTTGGTCACTACGTCATAGATAGCGCCTTGAGCATAGCTTGTTGTCGCTAGGCCGTGAGCCATACTCGGAACAAGATCGCCCGATTCAGCACTCGCTTTGAAAGTAGCCATTGAATCCAACGCACATTGGTCGAATTTAGACATGTCCATATCTAGACGTACAGGGATAGAACCTTTGTTAAGGTTGAAGACTTCTTGGAAATCTTTGGTAAGAATGGTTTTCGCTAGGTCTTGCTGCGCTTTTTGGTTCTCTTGGTCGCTTAACTCAAAGAACGCAAAGCTATCGATATTGAAAGTAAATTGGCCGGCAGTACCTGGAGCTGGTGCACAGATGTAATCTTTACCCGGCACTTTGCCTGCCGCAGTAAATTCACCTTTCGCCCAGTCACCCATGATCTGCATCGCTGCTTCACCATTGATAACCATTGAGGTTGCTACATTCCAATCACGACCAGGAGAGTTGCTGTCGATGTAATCACGCATCTTTTTGAACTTGGTGAACACTTCCACCATTTTGTTGCCAGATAATACGTCCATATCAAGATCAACGAACGCTTTGTTATAGTCTTCACTGCCTAGTACATCAAGTGCCACGGCTTCGAATACGGTCGCGTCTTGCCAAGGCTGACCACCGTGAGCTAATGGAATGAAGCCAGCCGCTTTAATCTTGTCTGCAGCAACAAAGAACTCATCTAATGTCGTTGGAACTGTCACACCCGATTTTTCTAAAACAACAGGGTTTGCCCAAAGCCAGTTAACACGGTGAACGTTGACAGGAACTGCCACATATTCACCATCCCACTTCATCACTTTAGTCACTACTTCTGGTAGTAGTTCATCCCATTGTTCTTGTTTAGCAGTCGCATCGAGAGACGTTAGAAAACCTAAACCACCCCACTCCTGAATATCATGACCTTTAATCTGCGCTGCAGAAGGTGGATTGCCCGATACTGCTCGCGTTTTCAAAACAGTCATCGCACTTTCACCGCCGCCACCCGCAACTGCGAAGTCTTTCCAAGTATGGCCTTGTTGTTCAATCATCTCTTTCAGTACGGCAGCGGATTTCGCTTCGCCACCGGCAGTCCACCAGTGGAGCACTTCCACTTCACCAGCTTGAGAAAATGTTGAGGCAGCAAGAAGAGATAGAGTAAGTAGGGTTTTATTGATTTTCATTATTATCTTCCATGTTTAGCGGACTCGACGTCCGGTTCATTAAAGAGTCTACTTATTCTGACTGGTAAGATTGAAACAAAAGGTAAGCCCAATGTAACAGGATTGTTACACTACACTTCTAAGCCTGTTGGGATATAGACTTTGACTTCCAAGCCACTTTGAGAGGAGTTGCGAATAATGAGATCTCCACCGTGTCCGTGCAGGATATTTCGGCAGATCCCGAGGCCAAGTCCGTGTCCTTGATCATCCGTTGCTAGCCTAAAATAGGGTTCAAAAACCATCTCTAACTTGTCTTCAGGAATGCCATTCCCACGGTCTTGAATAGTCACGACAACCCAAAGCTCATCACCACTAACTTCCACGACAGCTGATGAACCATACTTAACCGCGTTGTCAATTAAGTTGGTCAGTACACGCTTAATCGCCAGTGGTTTCGCGACCAGTGGCTCAATGACGACCGGCTCAAACTCAACTTTTGTCTGATACTGGTTATGAGATTCAATCACAGAAAGTACCATTTCGTTGAGGTCAATAATGGCATTATTCTCGTGTAGATCGGTGTCTCTTACCGCTTGCAAAGCACCTTTAACCATCATCTCAAGCTCATCGAGATCTTTATTAAATTTGTCTTTCTTTACTTCACTCTCCAGCAACTCAGCACGCAATCTAAGGCGTGTGATTGGTGTCTTTAAGTCATGGGAGATCGCAGAGAAAAGGTGCTCTCGGTCGGCAACATAGCGCCGAATTCGTTGCTGCATGCGATTAAAGGCTCGAGTGGCAGTGACCAGTTCAGTCGCCCCTTCTTCGTTTAGCGGAGGCTGCTGAATATCCATACTCATCTCATTGGCCGCCCTTGCTAACTTTTTCAGAGGACGCACTTGGCGACGAATCATCAAGTAAGTTAGAACCAGCAGAATAAGCGTTGAAGAAACTAAGAAGATCACCTGCTCTCTGCCAAGAATCGTATCGTCGAGTTTCACATATGGAGCAGGCAACAATGCCGCAATGTATACCCATTCGTGACTGGTCAATTCGATTTGTACAACCAGAATGGGTGGATTCAGCGGTTCTAACGTTAAAGTATGATGTGCCCAAGATCGCGGGAGATCGCTTAAGTAGATGTCGTTTTTAAGCAAGCGAAGGTGTTCAGGTCGAGAAAAATCTACCCGCACTGACGCCACCTTATTGAGTTTGCTACTCAAAACACTTTCTATCGCTTCAATCGAGGCTGTTTTTAAACGGGTATCGGGGATCGGTTCGACAATCAAAGCCTCTTTATTGAAAGAAACGAAGAAGCGCGTACCGCCCATATTCCGTATTTGATCCAGCACGATATGACGATATTTAACGGGTAGAGATTGGAAAAAAGTCACCGTTGAAGCAAACATGTTCGCCATGCTCGACGAAGCAGAACGAATTCCTTCCAGCTCTTTGTGTTTTGATTCGCTATACCATATAGACGTTGCGATGCCCTGAGCTATTACCACGGCTAACAGCGTCAACAATAAGGTTCTTGCGACTAACGAATTTGGTTTCAACCAACTCATCCAGTTCATACGAGATATTTCATCCAGAATACTTCATTGGAAATACTTTATTAGCGTTACTTGATTAACAGTAGGTCATACTTAGTGTTCATACTGAACCGGCACAGCAAGAATGTAGCCATTACCGCGCATGGTTTTGATGTAGTGAGGGTATTTACCACTGTCACCCAGTCGGCTTCTCAGGCGACTAAGCTGTACATCAATACCACGTTCAAAAGGCAGCGCTTCACGGCCTCTGGTAGCGAAAGAGATGGTGTCACGGTCGAGAACTTCGTTAGGGCGAGTTAAAAACAACATCAACAAAGAAAAGTCACTGCCCGATAAGTCCATCTCTTCTGAGCTTTCATTGTGATAGATTCGATGCGCGAGCGTATCGAGCGTCCAATCACCAAAAATAATCTGCTTTGGCAATGCATCACTTGGCTTGTCGTCCACCACTTGTACACGGCGTAATAGAGCTTTGATTCGAGCCATTAACTGACGAGGACTAAACGGCTTGGCGATGTAATCATCTGCACCAATTTCTAAGCCGATAATCTGATCGGTTTCATCCGATACCGCTGTCAGCATAATGATAGGCACATTGGATTGCTTTCGGACGCGCTGACACAAGGTAAAACCGTCGTCACCGGGCAGCATCACATCGAGCAGAATAAGGTCTGGATAACCTTGGCTTTGCAGGTGGGTTTCTAATTCAACACCGTCTCCTACAGAAGAGACATCGAAACCCGATTTAGTGAGGTACTCTTCCAGCAGCTCGCGGATTTCTTGATCATCATCCACCACGAGAATTCGAGTATTTGTTGGCATCGCCCAAACCTATTAAATTTACAACTTATTCACATAGTGTATAGGCTGGCCGATTATTTGATTATTGACATGTTTGTAAAGTTAGACGAACAAACAGATAAAGATCACATCTTAGTGACCTCTACCTGTACTTAACGACTCAAAGAATCATAGGAGGTTAAGAGGAACAGCTGATTTCCATGGCTTTGCCCCACTCAGGCGGTAAGGCAGCAAGATGTTCGTAGTCAGGATGTTCCGCATAAGGGTCTGCCAGCACCACCATTAGTGCATCAATATCGCTGCTATCACCACGCTCAGCTTTATCTATCGCAAGCTGGGCTAGGTAGTTTCTGAGAATGTATTTCGGGTTTACTTGTCGCATCTTTTCACAGCGCTCGGTCACTGAACTCTCTTCCAATTCACAACGTTGCAAGTAGTTATTCACCCATAGCTTTGCGGCCTCGCGGTCGATAACCAAATCAATCACGTCTTGCGGCGACAATGTATCTAGGTTCGACAACGTTCTAAAGAATCTTGGGTAGTCGACTTTGTTTTGTGACATCAGTTCGAACAACGATTCAAACAAGCGACTGTCACCTTCGTGTTTCGAAAGCAATCCTAACTTACGGCGCATCAGCTGACTGAAATAACCGTTCATTTGTGGTTCGTACTGTTCTAACGCGACCTCTAAATCGGCTTTATCCACCAGCGGCGAAAGTGAGTGCGCCAGTGCCGATAGGTTCCACAATCCAATTCTAGGCTGTTGATTGAAAGCATAACGACCTTGGTAATCCGAGTGATTACAGATCAAGCGAGGGTCATATTCATCTAAGAAGGCGAACGGGCCATAATCGAAGGTTTGCCCTATGATCGACATGTTATCGGTGTTCATCACCCCATGAGCAAAACCATTCGCTTGCCACAGCGCGACCATTTCCGCAGTGCGATCAACAATCTGATTAAACATAGCAGCGTAGGGTTTGTCGTCATCGAGGCATTCCGGGAAGTGCCATTCGATGACTTTATCGGCCAATAATTTATGTTCTGCCAACTGATTGGTATAAAACAGATGTTCAAAGTGACCGAAACGGATGTGTGACTCAGCAGCACGCACCAGCAATGCGCCCCACTCTTGCTTCTCTCGATAAACGGGTGTGTCGCTAGTCATCATCGCCAATGCGCGAGTAGTTGGGATATTAAGCCCCGCCATCGCTTCGCTACATAGATACTCACGAACCGTTGATCGAATAACAGCACGACCATCGCCCATACGAGAATAGGGAGTTTTACCCGCACCTTTAAGGTGTAAGTCGAACGTTTCACCACTTTTCGCGACAACTTGAGCCAATAACAGCCCTCTTCCATCACCTAAATCAGGGTTATAAGAGCCAAACTGGTGGCCTGCGTATTTCATTGCTACTGGCGAAAATTGCTCAGGTTCAACATTGCCTGATAACGTCTCAAGCAACTCCCCGGAAGTGCATTCAAATGACGGAAAGCCTAGTTCATTCGCAAGGTTATGGTTCCATGCGAGCCATTGAACATTGCTGAGCGGTGTAGGTTGAATTGGGGTATAGAACAATCGAGGTAATGCAGTAAATCGATTGTTAAATGAAATAGAATCCCAGACAGACATGAGAGATACACTGTAGATAAAAGATAACTTAAGATTATCACAGTTTGATAACAACTTCAGATCAGGTTATGCAGTGAGTCTATTGAGATAAAGGGGGTTAATCAGACAAAGAGATTATTCAGAGAAAAGGTTACTGAGAGGAAGGTTACTGAGAGGAAGGTTAAGTGGCTAGCCTGATGAGAAAAGCCACATTTACGAGTGTAAGAGTTCTAACTTTGAAGACTTTTTGAAAAGTATATTCATAATAAAACTGAAAATATAGAGCCATGAAGCTGACTACATTAGAGCAAGAATACCCAGAAGAGAAAGGGTAGAGAAAATCCAAGTACGACTGATTACGCCAAAATTACTGTGTTGAATCATTTCTTGATGCTGCATATATCTCTCCTGAGAATGTGATGGTGTAACACCAATATATCGACTTTATGCCGATATCAGCAAGCACATTAATATTAACCTTTTATTACAGCCTGAATAATTTTCTGTAACTATTCAGGCCTTTAATAAATTGAAAATTACGCTCTGCTTATAGTAGAAAGCAGCGCCCCAGCACCGATAAAGACACCACCAGTCACACGATTAAAAACCTTGGCTCTACCTTTAGCAAACAACCAATTTGATGATTTCGCACCTAGGTAGGCATAAACCAGTAACCAAGACAATTCCATCACAACGAAGGTCAAAGCGAACACCAAAAATTGAGGAAATAGCGCTATCGATGGGTCAATAAACTGAGGAAAAAGTGCGGTAAAAAACAGGATAGCTTTTGGGTTACTCGCACCAACAATAAAGCCACTGACATAATGCTGTGCAGCGCTTTCTTTAACTGGTTGAGAGCCTGCTTGTTGATTCGATAACTTGTCGTAATCTTGCTGACTCGATCGTAACGACTTCCAACCGAGATAAATAAGGTAAGCAGCCCCCGTCCACTTAATGATATTAAACACCACTTCTGACGAAGCAATGATCACCCCTAAACCGGTAAAAGATAACGTAAGGATTCCGGTAATGGCAGTCACGCTACCCAAGGCGGTAAATATCGATAACTTAAAGCCAGATTGCACACCCTTAGTCATGCACAACAAAGAGCTTGGCCCTGGTGATGCCGTTAAGATCAACACCGCTAGCAAATAATAAATCCATGTATCAAAGGTCATCGCGAATTCTCCTTAACTCACTAAAACGACTAAATATTGAGCACCAATATGTGATAGCTATTCATATTAAGCAACTAAATATTGAGCACGTTCACTCTGTGTTGCTTACTTATCCATTAAATTTCGGCAATAAAAAACGCCATGCATTACTGCATGGCGTTTAAATTCAAACGTTTCAAATAGAACGTCTTATCAGGTTCTAACCTTAAGTTTCCAGCCTAATCTCTAAGCTAAATCTCTAAGCCAAATCCCTAAGCTAACGACTAACAGTAACCTAGTCTTTGTAGATAGAGAACTCATCCGCGCAAGCAACAAGCTGCTCACGAGTGATCATGAATACGCCATGACCACCGTTAGAGAATTCAATCCAAGTGAATGGAATCTCCGGGTACTGATCCATCATGTGAACCATTGAGTTGCCCACTTCACAGATAAGAATACCGTCGTCAGTTAGGTAGTCAGGTGCGTTAGCTAAGATACGACGAACCAATTTCAGACCGTCTGTACCCGCTGCTAGGCCAAGTTCTGGCTCGTGAGTAAACTCATCTGGCAGGCTGTTCATATCTTCTTCGTCCACGTAAGGTGGGTTAGATACGATCAGGTTGTATTTCTCTTTTGGCAAGTCACGGAAAAGATCTGAACGGATTGGGAACACTTGCTGCTCCATGCCGTGATCTTGAACGTTCTGCTCTGCAACTTGCAGTGCGTCTGTAGAGATATCAATCGCATCTACTTCTGCGTCAGGGAATGCATGAGCACAAGCAATAGCAATACAACCACTACCCGTACACATATCCATGATGCGAGTTGGCTCTTCAATTAACCAAGGTTGGAATTGAGCTTCGATCAGCTCACCAATTGGAGAGCGAGGCACAAGAACGCGCTCATCAACGAAGAACTCAAGGCCACAGAACCAAGCTTTATTAGTTAAGTAAGCCGTTGGTGTACGCTCATTGATACGCTTGATTACGCGCTCAACAATACGCAGACGTTCGCTACTTGTTAGACGAGAGTTCATCACATGCGAAGGAACATCAATCGGTAGATAAAGAGTAGGTAAAATTAGTTGTACCGCCTCATCCCACGCGTTATCAGTGCCGTGACCATAAAATAGGCCCGCTGCGTTAAAGCGACTAACAGTCCAACGAATCACATCTTGAAGCGTGTGTAGTTCTGATACCGCTTCTTCTACAAAAATCTTATCCAAAATTGTCTCCGAAAAGCGCTACAATACTGCTAATTACGTTTCTAATTAGAATTCATAACCTGATGAGCAAAAAAGACACCGACTTCGATGACGATTTCGCCCTGTTCAACGATGCAGTAAAGGGCGTTAAAAAGTTGCAACAGGATACCATAGTCCAGCAGCCAAAAAGAAATGCCAAGCAAAAAGAAATTACTCGAACGGCAAGACAAGCCAGTGACAGCGAGTTTTATTTCTCGGATGAGTTCATTCCGCATCTTAGCGAAGAGGGGCCGACACGTTATGCGCGCGATGATGTCTCTAAATATGAGGTGAAGCGCTTACGTCGTGGTGTCTATGTACCGGATGTGTATCTTGATATGCACGGTATGACTCAACAAGAAGCCAAACGTGAACTTGGCGCGATGATTGCGCACTGCGTGAAAGAGAGCGTAGCTTGTGCCTGTGTACAGCACGGCATTGGTAAACACATCCTTAAACAGAAAGTGCCTTTGTGGTTAGCACAGCACCCAGATGTGATGGCTTTTCACCAAGCACCTTTAGAGTTTGGTGGCCATGGGGCGCTACTGGTTTTACTTGCTATCCCAGATAAATAGCCATCGACTTGCTCTTTATTCTAAAAAGTACGTCCAGCACCTTGTCGTTTGGTCGAAATAATCCGTTAGAAACAACAAAGGGCATCTCAATAATCATGAGGTGCCCTTAAATTTATCTTGAGAAAACGGTCTCAGCTATGGATTAATGTTCCAAAGCAACTCGCCTTTTTGTTTTTCAAGGTCGAATTCAATACACGCGAGCCCTGAGGTTGGGAACATAGGTGGCGCCATGCCCGTCGCAAATTCAGCCGTTAAATAGCCCACTAGAGGTAAATGAGAAACAAATAAAATGGTCTCTAGCTTTTCTACTTCAGCCATTGCTATGGTCAAATCAAACACATCGTCAGACATTCCGTAAGGCGTAATGTCATCACAGGTTTCTACTTTCTTTCCAGAAAACGCTTGAGAGATTTCTAACCACGTTTCTTGTGCCCTCAAGTATGGGCTCACAAGCACTTTATCGAACTGGCTAAACCCTTGCTCATTTGCAGCTTGAGCTACCGCAAGAGACGCCATTTTACCGCGCTTCGTTAACGCACGTTCTGCATCCGAGTTAGCAAAATGTTCTGCTTCACCGTGGCGCATTATGAATATTTTCATGTTCAGTCCTGTCTACGTAACATTTCGAAAGTCGATATATCCCATATCAGCGATACGCTACTTAGCGTTTGGCTCTCAAACTAGAGAAACCGCAGTCTATATAAATAATTATATCAAGTCACTTGCTAAAGAGTTCGACTTTCTTAACAATCTTATTAAAAGAAAATAAATCACTGATAAAAATCGATAAAAGTGATTTAGAAGTCGCCAAAAAGCACTTCATATCCCAAAATATGATCGCGAGGTTTGCACCTGAAATCATCGCGTACATAATTTAAAAACCACCTTCTCTGGAGATGCATCTGTGCATTTAAGCCCTAATGATGAACATCAATACCGTTACGTAACATTAGATAACGGGTTGAGAGTACTGTTAGTTCACGATCAGAACGCTCAAAAAGCTGCAGCCGCACTCGCCGTTAATGTCGGGCATTTTGATGACCCTACAGACCGAGAGGGTTTAGCTCACTACTTAGAGCATATGCTATTTTTGGGAACTGAAAAGTATCCAAAGGTCGGAGAGTTCCAAAGTTTCATCAGCCAGCATGGCGGTAGCAACAACGCTTGGACAGGAACCGAACACACCTGCTTCTTTTTTGATGTTGAATTGAATGCCTTTGAAAATGCACTCGATCGCTTCAGCCAATTTTTTACCGCCCCCTTGTTCAACGAAGAAGCATTAGACAAAGAGCGCCAAGCCGTTGATTCAGAGTATAAAATGAAACTCAACGACGACTCGCGACGCTTGTACCAAGTGACCAAAGAATTGGTAAATCACAGTCACCCATTCTCGAAGTTTTCTGTCGGTAATATCGATACGTTGGGTGACCGAAACGGCGAGACAATTCGACAAGAGATCTTAGCTTTCCACCAGCAGCAGTACTCTTCAGACTTAATGACACTGACACTGTCTGGCAATCAATCACTGGACGAGATGCAAAGTTGGGTTGAGGAGCGTTTTAGCTCGATTACCAACCACCAACTACAAGGCAAGAAGGTTGAAGTACCGATTGTTGGCGAATTAAGCACGGGGGTACAAGTACACGTTAAACCGATCAAAGAAGTGCGCAAACTTATCTTAACCTTCCCAATGCCAAGCATGGATGAACACTACGGTATTAAACCATTATCGTTCTTTGCACACCTTATCGGTTACGAAGGCGAAGGCAGTTTGATGATGCAACTCAAAGAGAAAGGCTGGATTACTTCCCTCTCCGCAGGTGGCGGCGCAAGTGGTAGTAACTATCGTGATTTCACAGTCAGTTGCTCATTAACCATCGAAGGTTTAACCAAAACCGATAACATCATCCAAGCGGTGTTCCAGTACATTAAGTTGATTGAACAACAAGGTATTGAAGAGTGGCGTTACCTCGAAAAACGGGCTGTTTTGGAATCAGCCTTCCGCTTTCAAGAGCCCTCAAGACCACTTGATGTCGTCAGCCATCTCGTTATCAACATGCAGCATTACCAAGAGCAAGATGTGGTGTATGGCGATTACAAAATGTCGCATTTCGACGAAGAGTTACAACGTTCTCTGCTTCCTTACTTAACCGTCGACAACATGCGGGTCACTATTGTTGCTCAAGGGTTCGAATGTGACAGAGAAGCGAAATGGTACTTTACACCCTATTCGCTCACACCATTTAGCGCTGAGCAAGTTCAATGCTTTACATGTATCAACCCCGGCTGGCAGTTTGAGCTCCCAAGCAAAAACCCGTTTATTTGCTACGACTTAGACCCTGCAGAGCTCGAAGGTGACGCTAAGCACCCACAACTGTTAGAAGAGCTGGACGGCTTTAAGTTATGGCACCTCCAAGACCATCAATTTCGAGTTCCAAAAGGTGTGGTGTATATCGCTATAGATAGCCCACACTCAGTTGCCACCCCGAGAAACATCGTTAAAACACGCTTGTGTGTAGAGATGTTCTTAGACTCGCTTGAAAAAGATACGTATCAAGCTGAGATTGCTGGTATGGGCTACAACATGTATACCCATCAAGGTGGTGTAACACTCACATTATCTGGATTCAGCGAGAAGCAGCCACAATTACTCAATATGATCCTTGAACGCTTCCAAGCACGCGACTTTAGTTCAACACGATTCGAAACGATTAAGCATCAATTGCTCAGAAACTGGAATAACGCATCGCAAGACCGTCCTATCTCGCAGCTATTCAATGCGATGACGGGAATCTTACAGCCAAATAACCCGCCCTATTCCGTTTTAATTGAAGCGCTGGAAACAATAGAAGTCGACGAGCTTTCTTCTTTTGTTCAAGCTATTTTGGCCGAACTGCATGTCGAAATGTTTGTGTATGGTGACTGGAAAAAAGCCGATGCGAACAAGATGGCTGAAACGCTAAAAGATGCATTGCGTGTTCAAGATCAGGCTTACGAAGAGTCACTGCGCCCTTTAATCATGCTGGGTGATAACGGTAGTTTCCAACGCGAAGTGGTTTGTAATCAAGATGATTCAGCCATCGTGGTTTACTACCAATGTTCAGATATATCACCTACAAATATTGCACTGTATTCATTGGCAAACCACTTGATGTCAGCCACTTTCTTCCACGAGATTCGTACTAAGCAGCAGCTAGGTTATATGGTCGGCACTGGTAATATGCCATTGAACCGACACCCAGGTATTGTGTTGTATGTGCAATCGCCTAATGCAGCCCCAGCAGATCTGTTGGCTTCAATAGACGAGTTCCTCAATGCCTTTTACATGGTATTGCTAGAGCTTAACGACTATCAATGGCACAGCAGTAAACGCGGTCTTTGGAATCAAATTTCAACGCCAGATACCACCTTGCGTGGTCGCGCTCAACGCTTATGGGTTGCGATAGGCAATAAGGATTTGGAATTCAATCAGAGGGATCGTGTGTTAGAAGAGCTCAAAGGTCTGACTCGCTCAGACATGATGCGCTTTGTGGTTAGCCAACTAAAACCTCGTACAGCGAATCGTCTGATTATGCATGCGCACGGCAATGCTCATAATGAAGAAGAGAAGTTGTCGGCAGGTGTTGAGATTGGCTCAATTGATGAGTTTCAGTTGCGTCCTAAAGACTGTGAGCTTGGTTAGTCGTTCTTATTAAAAAGATCAGAAGGTTGATGTGAAAGCATCAACCTTTTTTATTGAATGCAGCACAAGAGCAGATCTCCTATTACGCTCCTTCGTCGCTTTAGGAGATGACGGTAGTTTTGATTGAGGTGTGTTGACCACCTTCCGAATCAACACAATAGCTTACTTGTTACATCTCAATCGTCATTCCAAAAAAGGAGAAACGACTGAGTCGGGAATCTCCTTCTTTTGCATACTCCCATAAAAATGAAGCCCGCATCAATTGCTTGATACGGGCTTTATAATCAAAGTGCTAGAAAGTTACTAATAGAAAGAGTTACTTGTAGAAAGACTCATCCAACCCTGCACGTGTCAGTAGGCCATCACATGGCGCGAAACGATCACCGTACTTCTTAGCGAAGTCGTTCATCATCTCTACCAATGACTTAATACCCACTTGATCCATATAACGGAACGGACCACCTAGGAATGGCGGGAAACCGATACCGAAAATAGCACCAATATCGCCATCTCTAGGGCTACGGATAATGCCATCGTCTAGACAACGAACTGCTTCGTTGAGCATTGGTAACACACAACGCATTGCGATGTCGTTATCGCTTAGCTTAGGTTCAGGTTGCAGCTTAAGCAGTTTGTAAACTGACTTATCGACTTCCTTCTTCTTACCTTTGTAAGTGTAGAAACCTTTGCCACTCTTACGGCCTTTACGGTTGTCATTCAAAAGAATGTCGAACACATCAGGGCCTTGGAAACGTTCGCCTAATTCATTAACTAGAATCGGGATGATCTTCGCACCGATATCAACACCGACTTCGTCTAACAAAGTAATAGGGCCAACCGGGAAACCAAAGTCCAGCAACGTGCTGTCGAGCTTTTCAATCGGCTCATTTGCCAATAACAGATGCGCCGCTTCATTCATGTATGGAGCAAGAATACGGTTCACATAGAAGCCAGCCGTATCTTTAACAACAATCGGCGTTTTACCTTGCTTCTTCGCTAATGCCACCACCGTCGAAATCGTCTCTTCTGACGTTGTTTCATGAGGGATGACTTCTACTAGCGGCATTTTTTCTGCCGGGCTGAAGTAGTGAAGACCAACCACGTTTTCTGGTCGCTGCGCTTTCTCTGCAATTTTATGGATTGGCAGTGAAGACGTGTTGGTCGCAAAGATAGTCTCTGACTTAGCATTGGCTTCAATGTCTGCAACCATTGATTGCTTAAGGTCGAGATCTTCAAATACCGCTTCAATCACAACATCAGTATGGTTAAAGCTTGTAAAGTCGATACCACCAGAAAGCTGAAGCATCTTACTTTCAAGGCCAGCTCGGCTCAGAATACGACGTTTACGCTGCTTATCGAACAACTTGTAGTTGTAGTTAAGCGCATTGAGCACACCTTCATTAGACACATCTTTAATACGAACCGGTACTTTCGCTTTAGCAACACTGACGTGGCTGATACCAGCGCCCATAAGACCGCCGCCCAGTACACCAACACGCTTAACCGCTTTTGGTTCTGCGTCTGCGCCATGTTCTTTTTTCATTTCAGTGGTGGCAAAGAAAATCGAACGAAGGGCTTTGGATTCTGCGGTCATCACCAATTCAGAGAAACGCTTCGCTTCGTACTGAAGACCTTTATCAAAGCCGCTCTCTAAGCCATAACGAATCACATCAAGAATCGCATCAGCGGCTGGGTAATTACCGCGTGTTTTCTGATTGGTCTTCTTTGAAGCCTGTTCAAAAATAACCTTGCGACCAAGACCCGTACGTGAAATTAGTTTTTCTTTGGCCGAAGCTTGGCTTTTAGACGCCAAGCGCTTACCTTTTTTCCCGCCTGAGTTCTTTTCAACAAAGCTCTTAGCAACTTCCAGCAAGATAGTTTCTGGCACACAAGCATCCACGACACCTAGCGATTTCGCTTTTTTAGCGCGCAGTTGCTTACCCGTAAGAATAAGGTCAAGAGAAGGCAGTAAACCGATAAGACGAGGAAGACGTTGCGTACCACCAGATCCTGGTAACAGACCAAGTTGGACTTCTGGCAGACCTAAGCGAGTCTTATCTGAATCAGTACATACGCGGTAATCACACGATAGTGCCAGCTCTAAGCCACCACCTAAACATGGGCCGTGAATCGCTGCAACAACAGGATAAGGCAAATCAGAAAGTGCTTGGAACATCTCCTGCCCCTGACGAGCAAGAGATTGCGCTTCATCTGCTGTCTTGCAAGCATCAAGCATTCGTACGTCAGCGCCAGCAATAAAATTATCTGGCTTCAATGAATGAACGATTAAGCCTTTAACTCGGCTTTGCTTTTCCTTCAACTGCTCGAAGATTGCTTTCATTTCTTCGGCAAACGCCGCTTGTAGCGTGTTCATTTTTTCGTTTGGTACATCGATCGCAAGCCATGCAATATCTTGGTCATCGATAGTTAAAGAAAACGCGGTCGCCAGTTTTACGGCTTCATCGTTTGAAACCGTCTTGTCACTTTTAGATACAGTCACTGGCTTTGAATCCGTTTTTTTGACTGCTTTCTTTTCTTTTTTCACATCAAGAGTCGTAGACATTATTCCACCTCCAAGATCATTGCTGCACCTAAGCCACCAGCCGCACAAGCAGTATTCAATGCTAGGCCACCACCACGACGTTTAAGTTCACGCAGTGTTTGAGTCATCATGCGTGCACCAGTCGCAGCAAACGGGTGTCCGTAAGCAATTGAGCTACCCAACACGTTGAATTTCTCCATATCAATCTCACCGATCGCTTTGTCACGGCCAAGATTCTTCTGAGCAAATTCATCGCTTGCGAACATTTTGACGTTAGCCAGAACTTGAGCTGCAAACGCTTCATGCATCTCGATAAGTGTTAGGTCTGATAATTCTAGTCCTGTGTTCTTCAATACTTGAGAGGTCGCGTACGTCGGCCCCATCAGCATATCCGTTTCAACACCAATCGCTGAGAACGCGTAACCACGAATGTAACCAAGCACTTCTAAGCCTAGCTCTTTCGCTTTTCCTTCGCGCATCAACATCACTGCGGCACCGCCATCGGTAAGAGGCGTGGCATTGGCTGCCGTTACACTGCCGTATTGTCTGTCGAATGCAGGGCGCAATGTAGCGTAACCTTCAACCGTCGAGTCGTGGCGAATGTTGTTGTCTTCTGCTAGGTACTTTTTATAAGGCGCGGGGAATGCCGTCATCACTTCGTCTTTAATCTTGCCTTCTTTCCATGCTTGAGAAGCCAAAGAGTGAGAACGGTGAGCAAGTGCATCTTGAGCTTCGCGAGTAATACCATGTGTCTTAGCCATCTGCTCAGCAGTTTGTCCCATAGACAAACCTGTCGAGTATTCTGCGACTGCTGGTGGTACTGGCATCAAATCTTTGACTGAAAATGTTTTAAGAATCTTCAGTTTTTGACCTATGGTTTTCGTTTTACTCAGTGCTAATAAGTTCGCCGCTAACTTTTTCGAAACACCGATGGGCAATACAGAAGAAGAATCCGCGCCGCCCGCAATACCAACATCAATCGTGCCAGCCATAATGCTCTCGGTCACGTTGACTGCAGCTTGGAAGCTAGTCGCACATGCTCGCGTCACACTGTAGGCATCAGTATTAATGTCCATACCTGTACCCAGCACGATTTCACGTGCAATGTTCGGTGCTTCTGGCATTTGCACGACTTGGCCGAACACGACTTGTTCGATAAGCGCAGGATCGACATCAGTTCTTGCAAGCATTTCGCTCACCACCATTTTGCCTAGGTCAACCGCAGGCACTTGGCTAAATTCTGTGCTCTGACGAGCGAATGGGGTTCGTAGTCCAGCGACAACGGCAACACGTTCTCCAGAACGCGTTTTGACTTCCTGTTTGCCCATGGTTTCTCCTTAAGGTTAAGAGGTCTGACCTGAAGCATTGTAAACAAGTTGTTAATTAAATCAAACAGGCGTTTAAATAAACGTGATACGAGTATCCCACTGCTTGAAAATCTAACTGAACATTCAGGCGAACCTTTTTGAGGGAAAGGTTGTCGTAAGATACTAAACTATTGCAAGCAAAGCTGTTATCGCTATGTAAGGAATGGTTTTCTTGAGGCAAAAAAAAACCACACAAAACTGTGTGGTCGGAATGTATATAAAGCAATTAACTTAACGCCAATTGAAATAATCAGTTTCCTGATTAGGAGAAAGTAAAGTCAGCCTTCAAAAGGAAGTGTCGTCTTGCTCAACATGCTAGCCACGAATGACTAACTAGACGACAAGGTGTACTATAGCGTTTTCGAGGGCTTAAATTTTGAAGTAGATCAATTTTAATGTGATTTTACGACTTCCTGCCGACGTTAGCCCTAAAAACGAAACAGCATATATAACGAAGCACAACGTATAGAAGACAGCTATACGCAGAGCAATTATGGAGGCTCGTGTGTCAATAATAAAAATGTTTGGAAAGAAAACAGCCAAGCGTCCGGTCAACTCTGATATGGACAAACAAAGAAAATACGAAGCACTCGTGCGCGCCTATCATCGTGACCTCTTTCGCTATGCCTATTGGCTATGCAAAGACAAAAGCATTGCCGAAGATTTAGTTCAAGAAACTTGCCTTCGTGCATGGAAGTCACTCGATAGCCTACAAGATGAAAAAGCCGCAAAGTCATGGCTGATTACTATCTTGCGCCGCGAGAATGCTCGACGTTTTGAACGCAAACAATTTGATCTGGTTGATATCGACGATCATGGTAACGATGCTAGCATCAGTGATGACCCACATCATCAACACCAATGGTTGCAAGCGCAGATCATGAAACTTGAAATCGAATACCGTGAACCCCTCTTCTTACAAGTGATTGGTGGTTTTAGTGGTGATGAGATCGCCGATATTCTCGATCTTAACAAAAATACGGTGATGACACGTTTATTCAGAGCTCGAAATCAGTTGAAAGAGATGCTGGATACAGAAGAGGTAGAGAGGGGGCAACATAATGGATGATTTGGAATTTCGTCGTCGTGTATTGTCGGAACCTAAGCAACGTACACAAGACATTATTGATGCAGCAGCGAATAGTGAAGCCAATAGTAATTTCTTAGACGATGTACTATCACTTGATAAGCAAATCCATTCAGCATTGAATGTGGATGTGCCAGACGATCTGGCAGATCGTATCCTATTCAATCAGACCTCAAGCGAAGAGAGCAAAGTAGTAAGGCCTACGTTTGCTCGACGAGCGATGGCAATGGCTGCTTCTGTGGCATTCGTTGCAGGTTTATTGGTTGGTCAAGTCAACTGGGGCAACGCGTTGGTATCTCCAGCTCAAGCAAGCTTGGCGGATACTGCAATGAAACATGTTGTTGATGAAAAGAGCTTCGTTAGTGCACTTGATGAAAATGTATCATCTCAACAAATCAACGCAAAAATGAACCCGTTTGCTTTTCAGTTTGATGAAGCCTTCCCTTACCACGTCTATTACCTGAACCACTGTGGTTTTGGCAAATCCAACGCAATGCACATGGTTTTCCAAGGCGAAAAAGGCAAAGTCACGCTGTTTTTAACTGGCATTCCGACTGACAAGTCTATCGACTTTGATGAAAAAGGCATGTCAGGCTCGGTAACACCGATCGATGGCAGCAGTTTGATCCTTGTAGGGGAAGATGGCGAGGATGTCTCTAAAATCGCCGAAAAGCTGACAAAAATGATCAAACCAATGAGCTAATTTGCTCTCAAAGCCCCGTAACAAAAGGCCCAGCAAGTATATCACTGATATTGCTGGGCTTTATTTATCAATAAATCGCAAAACCATTCACCACACCAATACCTCTAGAGTTAAAACTCTAAAAAACAGCATTTCTCTCCATTTTCGTGCCAGATAGGCGTCATTTCCATAATTTTACCCTCAAAATTTCCAATGGTCGGATTTGTATATCGTATACTTCCGAATAGGATCAGCCAACATTGAGCAATTGCTCAAATTAATCGCCCTGTAGAGGCGGATATATAAAGGAATAAATGAATGACTACCAACAACACGCGTCTGTTTAAAAAGTCTCTTTTAGCAGTAACAATCACACTGGCATCTTCGCAAGCGATGGCAGCAGGTTTCCAACTTAACGCACAATCAGCAACCGGCATCGGCCGTGCTTTTGCTGGTGATGCAGTAATCGCAGATAACGCGTCAGTAATGGCACGTAACCCTGCAGCAATGGCACTATTTGATAAAACTGAGCTATCTCTTGGTTTTGAAAGCATCACTTCAATGATTGAAGTCAACGACGTTAACTACGTTGGTGGTCAAGTGCCAGTAAATAATACTGATGATGTAGGTGATACATCTATCGCGCCTAACATCCACTTAATCGTTCCAGTAAATGATAAATTTGCTTGGGGTATCAATGCCTACTCAAACTTCGGTACTAAAACAGAGTTTGACGACAACTATCCGGCAGCTGAATACGGTGGCTTAACGGATGTTAAGAGCGTCAACTTTGGTCTTGCAGGTTCTTACCGACTAGACGACCAATGGAGCTTCGGTGCAGGTTTAGACCTTATTTATGGTCAAGGCACGATGAAACGCACCTCTGGTGTAGGCATGCAAGCTGGTAATGTACCTCTAGGTACTCCTTTATTAAACGTCGACAAAGCTGATGGTTGGGCTGTTGGCTTTAACGTTGGTACCGTTTATGAGCTAGATGAAAACAACCGTTTTGGTCTATCTTACCGTTACAGCCCTGAAATCACCGCTAAAGATGACAAGGGCCAAGAGATCACGCTACCACTACCAGACATCGCTGAATTCTCTGGTTTCCACAAAATTGAAGATACTAAGTTCGCAGTTCACTACTCTGTACAATGGATCGGCTGGGGTGACTTCGACCAGATCGAATTCCAGAACCTATCTCAAGGTGCGATCAAAGGCGCTTACAATAAAGAATACAAATGGCAAGATGGCTGGCACTACGCAATTGGTGGTACTTACTACCTAAACGATACATGGACACTACGTACCGGTTACATGTATGACACCAGTGCACAAGATGAACTGACGTCTATTTCTGTACCAGATTCTGACCGTCAGTGGTTCTCTGCTGGTTTCACTTACCATATTGACACCGCTTCAAACGTAGACTTCGGCTTTACATACTTGTTAGGTGACGATGTGAGAGTTTCAGAAAACTCTTCAAAGACACCACTAACAGCGACGACACATGCTGATGCAATCCTATTAGGTCTTCAGTACAGCCGCAGCTTCTAATATAAAGTTAGCTATAATCCCAAAGGGTCGCATTGTGCGACCCTTTTTTGTTTTCCTAAACCACTGACCAACCTAAATTTAAGCTTACAACTGTAGCCTGCAGAGCAAATATACAGCTACAGGTGTACGCTCAAACTTCGCAACACAGCCGAAACATTTAGATGATTTCTCTAATAATTAAACACATTTGCTCATTTAATCCCTAAAACACTGTTTTATTCGAATTTCATTTTTAAAGTAATAACTCTAAAAGTAGAATCACGCCACTAAATACTTATGATTCAGTGAACATAATAATGAAAATAAATAAAACTCTTCTATCTTCTGCAGTGGCAGTTGGATTACTTTCGACTTCTACCGTAACTAACGCGGCAGGTTTTCAACTAGCAGAATACTCAGCAACAGGTTTAGGCCGTGCTTACGCTGGTGAAGCAGCAATGGCTGACGGTGCAGACGCGCAATGGCGTAACCCTGCTATGCTGACTTACCTAGAAGGCACACAGGTTTCTGTGGGTGGTATCTACGTTGACCCAAATATTGATATTGAAGGGACTTCTACAACTCCTCGCGGAAAAACAACATCTAACTCTAGTGACTTCGCGCACAGTGCTTTTATTCCAAATTTTTATGCTTCTCATAAGTACAATGACAAATTTGCGTTGGGTTTTGCTGCAGGCACAAACTACGGTATGGCAACGGACCTGGGTAAAGACTTTGGTGGTGCAAACCATGGTAACGAAGCAAGTGTGACTACTATGGAGCTGAACTTGAACGCTGCATACCAGGTACTAGAGAGTGTTTCTATTGGTGGTGGCGTACGTTACATCATGGCTGAAGGTAGCTTTGGTGCAGTATCAACTAAAAACTCTCTTATTCCAGTGAAGTCTGGTACCTCTTTGAAATACATGGAAGGTGATGACACGGCATGGGGTTGGCAAGTTGGTACCGCTTGGGACATTAATGAAGACAACCGCCTTGGCTTTACCTACAAATCAGAAGTTGACCTGACTTTAGAAGGCTATGCAAAAGGCTTTGGTTTCAACCCAACAAAACCAGAAGCACACAAAAGTGGTTCAATGGACCTCGCTCTTCCGGCAACAGCTGAACTTGCTAGCTTCCACCAGCTGACAGACACTGTAGCGGTTCACGCAAGTATTAACTGGACGAACTGGAGCAGCTTTAAAGAGCTTGTTGCTGATTTCCCTGGCGAAAAAAGCGTAGAGATCAAGCAAGAGAACTGGGAAGACAACTACCGTTTTGCAATCGGTACGACTTACCAAATGACCCCTAAACTAGCACTGCGTTCTGGTATTGCCTACGATACTTCAGCGGTAAGCGAAGAGCACCGTACTGCGACGATCCCAGAAACAGACCGCACTTGGTTAAGTATTGGTGCGGGCTACCAATGGTCAGATCAGCTAACTCTGGATGCTGGCTTCACTTACATTCTAGCGAAAGACGCGAAAATGCATGAAAAAGATCCAAAAGCAGATTACTTTGGTGGTAGCTTCGAAGGCGAAGTGACAGGCAGCATCTGGTTAGTCGGTATCCAAGCCAACTACCGCTTCTAGGCTAGTTACCTAATTATCTACTTACCGAAAGGTAGAAAAGTAGACAGCATTAAAAAGGCTCGATGTTGAATTAACATCGAGCCTTTCTCTTATCTGCTTATTTAAGCTTTGTATTTAGTAATCTTCGAGATACTCATCAATGAAATCTTCTTCCTCAAGATCAACCTCTTCTGGCTCGATCTCAGCTTTAAAATCTTGACGTTGGATGTAAATATCACGAGTCAAAGCATATGGATCTGGAGAGTCATCTAATAAGGCTTCTTGCGAGGCCAACTGAGCACGTGTTTCCATACCTTCAAAGGCCCACTTCCCTAACTTTGCCCAGAAGGTAAACAGAGACAAAGGTACGTATAAGCTATCCACTTGCTCTGTAACTTGTCGAGTCGTCACAGGGCCATATCCCGGCAGCATAAAATACGGTCCATTCCCTACCCCATAATGACCAATCGCATCAGAAAACGACTTTTCGTCATATTTGGTGATCCCCGCTTCGCTAGCAATATCAATCAGACCAAGAAGACCAAAGGTAGAGTTAATCCAAAAACGATTGAAATGATCGAGCGCTTTCCCACCATTCCCCATAATGAGATTGTTGAGCATACTTGATGGCTCATCTAAGTTGGCTAAAAAATTGGAAATACCAGAGCGAATTGGTACAGGGGTATAGTCAACATAGGCAAGAGAAACAGGTCGAACCAAATAAGGATCGAGATACTCGTAGTTGATATCCCACATCGCCCGGTTGAAACCTTCAAAAGGGTCGTTCGGATGGGACTCTTCGACATATTCAGAGGTTTCGAGGTTATCACCGCCATTGCTTTCATCTGGTACGCTCGAACAACCTACCGTTAAGCTTGCGATGAAGAGTAAACTCGAAAGTCTTAAAACACTGATAGACATATCACCTTTTCCATAAGGAATAATAAAAAAGGCCAGCAATCGCTGGCCTCAATTGGTTGCGTAAGTCTATACCGTTTTTTAATAAATCGGAATAGCTAACGCCTATGCAAAGTAATGATTAATATTGCTTATTGATATCAATGGTAACTGGGGCACCCAGTTCAACCACTTCACTTTCACCGAACCAATCACCGTCTCGAGTTGAAACGTTACCATCTGTATCAAGCCTAGCTCTAACCATTAGAGTTTCAAGGCTGGACAGTTTCTGTCCTTCCAACATGCTGTTGCCATCATCAAGAACGACAGTACGAGGGAAAGTTCCTAGCGGATAACGAGCCGCAGCAATCGGCATTGGTGAGCCGTCTGCTCTGTGCACTGATACAACTAACACTGAACTAGGGGCAGCATTCACATCACCAGATAACTCAAGCGTTACAGCAACAGTTTTACCTTGGTCAACGCCCATAGCATTGCCCATTTTCTTCTGTGCACTTTCAATACTGCGCGACAACATTTCATAGCGACTGTCTTGTGGACCAATCATCTGTTGCATGATGCTCCAGTACTTAACAGCACCTGGGTAGTCTTGACGCTCAAACGCATCAAACGCTAGCAACGAGAACACACGAAGATCAACATAGTCGTTTTGAATCAAACGGCTCAAAATTAAACGAGCTTGGTTTTGATCCGCATCATCAGGTGAAAGCATCAATGCTTGTGCATAACCTAGCTGAACATCTTCATTCTTTGGCTCAAGCTTGTAAGCTCTTTGCATCGAATCTTTCGCAGTTTCCGCGTCGCGGTTAGCCAATGCAATACGACCTAATAGTAACCAACCTGTCGAATCTTTTGGTTGATAGTGCAGACGAGTACGAAGTGCCAGAGTCAAATCTTCTAGTTCATCATCCGTTAATGCACCACCTTCCGATGACATTAGCTTTTTAGACAACTCAGGAAGGTTTGAACTCACTTCTTGCCAGTGTTGGACTTTATCCAGAGCACCAAACTGAAAGTACATACCATATGTAACAACCACGACTAGGACAATAGATGGTACTACGACGCCCAATGTTGAGATTTGGGTCTTCTTCATCTCTTTCTGCGCAGGTACATCATCAAGTAGAGACTGTTTCAAATCAGCGATCAGCTCTTGTTGGTTATCAACAAGGCCTTCTTCTGCTTCTACTTCGAGCTCAACGAGACGATCTTTATAGAATGCTTTGTTCAACTCGTCGCGAAGCATTTCATCATTGTTCGCCTTCTTATTTATGAAGGGCAGAACAATTAAGAAAATAGCTGCTAGCGAAAGGATAATGGTAGAAATCCAAAATAGAGTCATTACTTCTTATCTCCGTCGTTCTCTTCATCGAGTAACGCTTTTAAACGAGCTTCTTTGTCTGCATCCCAGTCTTTATCTGACTCTACTGCTTTCGACTTTGACTTTCGGCTTCGTAAAATGATCAAACCGAAACCAAACACGACTACCGCAAACGGACCAACCCAAAGGATTGATGTGGCTAATGTGAGTGGTGGGTTGTAAGTAACAAAGTTACCGTAGCGAGCAATCATGTAATCAATGATGTCTTGCTTCGACTTGCCATCTTTTGTCATTTCATACACTTTTTGGCGTAAATCAACCGCAAGCTCTGCGTTCGAATCACCAATGGTGTTGTTCTGACATTTAGGGCAACGCAGCGTGTTGCTTAGCTCTTTGAACTGCTGCTCTTGATCAACGGTATCAAATTCATGAAATTCGATAGGCGCAGCAGAAACAGTCGCCGAAATAGCAAATGTAGCGAATAGAGCAATCAGTGTCTTCTTAATCATTTCGCTTCCTCCAACAACTCTTGGTACATCGGCTCAAGCGTCGATGCCCAGTTAGTTGGGTTCACGTCACCAACATGGCGATAACGAACTACGCCGTTAGCATCAATGAGGAAAGTCTCTGGAGCGCCATACACACCAAGGTCAAGACCTAGCATGCCGTTACCATCGAACAGGCTGATCAAGTATGGATTGCCCAGCTCTTTTAACCAACCTACCGCTTTATTGCGATCATCTTTGTAGTTAAGGCCAATAATCTTAACGCCTTGACCCGCTAACTTATTCAAGTAAGAGTGCTCTGCATAACAAGTAGGACACCAAGTCGCCCACACATTTAGAAGCAGTGGCTCACCTTTAAAGATAGCTTGATCATGGAACTTACCCGGTTGCTCTAAGTCTTCTAAACCGAACTCAGGTACTGGCTTACCAATCAATACCGATTCAAGTTTAGTCGGGTCATCACCCGACTGGTTACGCATCAATTGAGTCGCAAAGATTCCAGCTAGAACCATGAACGCAATCAATGGAATGAATAAAATCTTCTTGTTCATTCGAATTAAGCCTCCTGCTCTTTAGTAGACTTTTTCGTTGGCTTACGGAAGCGGTAACGACGGTCACTGATAGCAATAACACCACCAATCGACATAATCAGAGAACCAGCCCAGATCCAACGTACAAATGGTTTGTAGTAGATACGCACAGCCCAAGATTTATTGTCGTCTAAACGCTCACCCATTGCGATGTAAAGGTCGCGTGTTACGCCACGATCAATCGCCGCTTCTGTCATCATCGACTTAGCGGTTGTGTAGAAACGTTTTTCAGCGTGAAGCGTGTTGATGTATTTGCCTTCTTTGGTAATTTCAAAGTCAGCAATGTAACCATCGTAGTTAGGGCCATCTTTGTCACGAACTCCTGTAAACAGGAAGCTGTACTCTTCAAGTTGGTAGCTTTCACCTGGTGCTAAGCGCACGTCACGTTCGATGCTGTAGTTTTGCACCATCGCAATACCAATCACTGTCACGGCCAAACCAATGTGACCACACATCATCGCCCAGTGGCTACGAGGTAGCTTAGTCAGGCCTTTCAGGAATGTATGACGGTGTGTCGCACGTTCATGAAGCTCAAAGCCATGCATGAAGATAATCCAGAATGCCATTACCCAACCGGCAAAAGCGGTACCGCTGAAACGGTCAGCCAAAATCGTAACCATTAGCGCACTTAAGCCCAGTGAGAATACACCTGAGATCAGCATAGGTTTAACGAGCTTAGATAGGTTGTCACGTTTCCAACGGATCAGTGGACCGATACCTAATAGGAACGAGAACGGGATCATTAACCAGAAGAACAACATATCAAAGAATGGTGCACCGATAGATACCGAGCCCAAGCCTAACTGTTTATGAACTAATGGCAGCAAGGTACCAACTAACACAACCACAAGTGCAGCAATCAATAGGATGTTGTTGCCGAGTAGCGCGTTTTCACGAGAAACCAAATCGAAGTTACCACGTACACGAACCGATGCGCCTTTAACAGCAAACAACAACAGTGAACCACCGATAACGAACACTAAGAAACCTAGAATAAACATACCACGGGCAGGATCCGACGCGAATGCGTGAACCGATACCAAGATGCCCGAACGAACTAAGAATGTACCTAGTAAGCTTAGTGAGAATGCAGAGATAGCCAGCAAGACTGTCCAAGCTTTAAATGTGCCACGCTTTTCGGTTACCGCTAGTGAGTGCATTAGAGCAGTACCAGCTAACCAAGGCATGAATGAAGCGTTTTCTACTGGATCCCAGAACCACCAGCCCCCCCAGCCAAGTTCGTAGTAAGCCCACCATGAACCAAGTGCGATACCTACTGTTAGGAATAACCAAGCAGCGATTGTCCAAGGACGAGACCAACGAGCCCATGCCGTATCTAAACGACCGCTCATTAGAGAAGCGATTGCAAAAGAGAACGCTACCGAGAAACCGACATAACCCATGTAAAGCATTGGCGGGTGAATAATCAAACCCGGATCTTGCAGTAGTGGGTTCAAGTCACGGCCATCAACAGGGAAGAAAGGCAATGTACGTAAAAACGGGTTAGACGTTACGATAATGAACAGCAAGAAGCCGACAGTAATTAAACCCATAATCGCCAGTACGCGAGCCACAGACTCTTGAGGCATACCACGACTAAACGTTGCAACTGCTACCGTCCAACCCGCTTGGATTAGAACCCAAAGCAGTAGTGAGCCTTCATGAGCCCCCCAAACCGCGGTAATTCGGTAGTACCAAGGTAGTTGGCTATTCGAGTTACTTGCTACGTATTGAATCGTAAAATCATTTGTGTAGAACGCGTAACACAAGATAAAGAACGAAATCACTAGGAATCCGAACATACCCCACGACAGCGGTCGTGCACTGTTCATCAATAATGTGTTATTTCGAGCGGCTCCATACAGTGGGAGCACGCTTAGCAGCAGTGCAAGTCCCAAAGACAGGATCATCGCAAAATGGCCGATCTCGGCTATCATTGAGCATTTCCTTCTTTTTGTTCAGTCGTGTATTGCAAAGGCTCATGAGTTTTCTTCATTGCTTCAGCAACTTCAGAAGGCATATATTCTTCATCGTGCTTTGCCAACACCTCAAACGCTTCAATTGTCGTTGCATCCTTAAGGACACCTTGAGCAACAATACCTTGGCCTTCACGGAAAAGATCAGGAAGGATGCCATCATATAGAATCGTCACTTTAGGGCCTACATCAGCCAAATCGAAGCTTACACGCAATGATTCATTGTCACGGCTTACAGAGCCGACTACAACCATGCCACCAATACGTAAGCGTTGACCCACTTCAGGTTTTTTACCATCTTTGCCGTTGACGAGCTCAGTTGGCGTGTAGAACAGATCCATGTTCTGGTTAAGTGCATAAACCATCAATCCAACAGTTGCACTGATACCAAAAAAGATCGCTAAGATAATGCCTAGCCTCTTTTTGCGTCTTGGGTTCATAGAGTGTTCTCCATATTTTTTGCTGCATCAATACGAGCTTGACGGTCAATCTTAGCTTGTACTTCATTTAATAATTGCTTACCACGACGAACGCTTACGACCAGTAAAATGATCATCGCGAGGAATGTGATTCCAAATGCACTCCATACATATGAGGCGTAGCCACCCATGGCAAAGAAATCACTCAGAGATTCAAAATACATAATTACCTACCCTACTACGCTTTATTAGCCGCTAGCTTGCGAACCCATGGACGGTGACTCTCTTTACTGATGATTTCGTTTCTAAAACGAACCATAGTCACAGCACCAAAGAAAAAGGCAAAACCGAAGATGTTAAGAAGAAGCGGCCATAGCATGTCACTTGAAATAGAAGGCTTATCAAACTTAGTAATTGTTGCGCCTTGGTGGAGTGTGTTCCACCACTCTACTGAAAAGTGAATGATAGGTAGGTTGATGACACCAACGATGGCCAAAATACCGGCTGCTTTTGCTGCGGTTTTTTGGTCGTCAAACGCATGGTGCAGTGCAATAACACCTAAATATAGGAATAGAAGAATCAGCTCTGAGGTTAAACGTGCATCCCAAACCCACCAAGCACCCCACATTGGTTTACCCCAAACAGCGCCAGTTAGTAACGCAATAAAGGTAAATACAGCACCGATAGGCGCCATAGCCAACGCAGCCATGTCTGACAGCCTTACCTGCCATACCAAACCGATAAAGGCGGCAATTGCCATCGACATGTATACACCCATAGACCAAATTGCAGACGGAACATGGATATAGATAATTCGGAAGCTATCGCCTTGCTGGTAATCAGAAGGGGCAAATGCAAGCCCCCATACAGTACCGGCGGATAGACACAATAGCGCTAGGATCGAAAACCATGGCAGAAGTTTACCAGCAAGCTGATAAGAGGTTTCTGCTTTGGCGTAGGGATGGAGCCATTTCCACATGTTGTAATCTCACTCTTACTTCATATTGCTTACAGCTATCACAGCTATAATTATTATAATTTATTTGGCTTACAGCTTCTTTCAGTGACTCTAGGAGTTTGAAGGCTTTAAATAGTTCACTTTGAACATGCAAAGTGCTAGTGAGTGCGTAGTTAATCTTAACCAGGTAATTAACTAGTTAACACTCACTCTCAGTGCTGCACTGATGGCAAATGGGGTGAGCGTCATCGCGCCCATTAACATTGCCCCTAACACCGCTAATTGTCCGTTATACGCAACGCCTAACGCTGCGGCATCAATCGCTGATGTAGCAAATATAAGAATTGGGATATACAACGGCAAAATAAGCAGACTTAACAGCACACCACCTTTTTGTAACCCAACCGTTAAAGCCACACCAATCGCACCAATAAAGCTTAATGCAGGCGTACCGACCGATAACGTTAAGACTACCGATAACCAAGTATCGAAATCCAAGGACAGCAGTACCGCCAACAACGGACTGATCAATATTAATGGTAACCCTGTCAATAACCAGTGCGCTATGACCTTGGACAAGACTACCAACTGCAACGGGATGGGCATCAACATCATCTGCTCAAGCGCGCCATCTTGAAAATCATCACGAAACAAACGCTCTAAAGAGAGCAATGCAGAAAGCAAAGCCGCTACCCAAACAATACCTGCAGCAATACGTGCAAGTAGGTTTGGCTCAGGGCCGATACTCAATGGGAAAAGGGTGATGACAATAATAAAAAACCACAGAGGGTTAAAGATATCGGCTTGGCGACGAAATGCGATCAATAGCTCACGTCGGATGATCGTTGTCATTGAAGAGATCATATTACTCACCCAACTTTATTTTTCTTAGTTTCGGGCTATCAGCAAACATATCTTGGTGTGTGGTTAATAACACAATGCCACCGTTATCTGCATGCTGAGAAAAAAGAGACTCCAAAACCTTAACACCCTGCTTGTCTATTGCAGTCAGCGGTTCGTCTAGAATCCATAACATTTGCTTACTTAACCACAGACGAGCCAATGCTACACGGCGCTGTTGACCCGCCGAAAGTTGACCTGCAGGCACATCTTCTCGTCCAGCAAGGCCGACTTGAGCCAATGCATTGTAAAGTTCTTCCTTACTCGTTCCACTGCTGTGAATCGATTGATAGAAGCTCAGGTTTTCATAGGCACTAAGCTCGCGTTTTACGCCAGTTTGGTGACCAAGAAAAAGCAAATTTTGGTGATACACATCTCGACTCGTTTCAATGGACTCACCATCCCAAGAGATAGTGCCTTCATCACGATCACCTAAGCCGGTGATAATCCTAAGGAGTGTCGTTTTCCCAGTACCGTTACGACCTTCAACTTGAACCAGCTCACCGGGTTTCAATTGAAAAGACAACGATTCAAACAGAACCCTGTCGTCACGAATAGCAGTTAAATTTGAGACTTCTAGCATAGGTAAATTTAGTCGAGTAATGAGAGGGCTATAGTAGCACACCAATAAGGTGACAAAACAGGACTAGGCGTTTTCGAAAGGACAAACTCCGTAAGAAACTGTTACCACCGCATCACAATTTACACATTTTCATCAACAAACAATATATTGCATTAGATACAAATACTTATAAACATCGTTCTATATAGGTATAACAGGCACAAAAAAAGAAGCCGAAGCTTCTTTTAAGAGGTGTACGTGATGAACATCAATTGCTCATTACGCAGTAAGCGCTAAATTTAACGACGTCGAGTCGGGTCTCTACGATCACGAGAGGATGCAGGTTGTTCATCATACGATGAAGGGTTACTTCTTAACGAAGGGATTTTTTCCTTACCTGCGAGCTTATTCTGCAGAGACATCATCAGCTCAGCTTCTGCCTTAGGTAATTCACACTCTTCGATCAGTTCGTTTATCCCAGCACCAAGCTGAACCATTTTAGTTGCACGTGTATACAAACGCCCATCGGTGTCCGCATGTTCCAACTCAACAATACGTTCATTCAAGTGTTTTATCAGATCTTGCTGTTCCGTCACTTTCTGACCAAGGCCTACCACAACAGAGCGAACTTCAAGTAATTGCTTACTCGATTTTTGAAGCTCTTTGTCCAAGTTACGAACTTGCAGGCGTGACGTATCGATCTGCTTTTGAATTGCACTTTTTACTTTGCTAATCAAAATCACGATGAATAACGTAAAAACCCCAACTCCGACTATCAGAGCAATAGGGTTTAAAGGAAGCGCTTCAAACATTACAGGTGAGCCATCTCATCCCATTCGTCTTCACTTAACAGCTTGTTCAGATCAACTAAGATAAGAAGCTTGCCATCACGGTTACTAACACCTTGGATGAACTTAGCACTTTCATCAGTACCAACACTTGGTGTCGTGTCGATCTCAGAAGAACGCAGGTAAACAACTTCAGCAACACTATCTACTAAAATGCCAATAACTTGACGCTCAGACTCAATAACGATAATGCGTGTGTTATCTGTGATTTCACCTTGCATCAAACCAAAACGAGAACGAGTGTCAATAACAGTAACAACGTTACCACGCAGGTTGATAATACCTAAAACGTAGTCTGGAGCACCCGGTACTGGAGCAATCTCGCTGTAACGCAATACTTCACGTACTTGCATTACATTGATGCCGTAAGTTTCTTCTTCTAGTTGAAATGTCACCCATTGAAGTACTTCATCATTTGTTTGATCTTTTCTTACTTCAACTTCACTCATATGAGACATAGATAATCCTCTTGCCGTCGTTACCGACCACTGTTGTTAACTTGATGCTTATATTGTACCAATCGTAGTACTAGCCCAATGCTTTTACGTCTAGCCCTGCATTTAGCATGGCGGTTAATGCTTCAACATGGATCAAAGCACACATTTTTTCTTTTACCATACCAGCGAGCCATGGCCGTTTCCCTGCCGTTTCTCGCCAGCGTACTTTATCTGTATTAAGCAGCTCGGTACCTTTAAGCTCTGTGCTCGCAAGCCCCCACAAGCTTTCGCCAAGCATGACTATATATTGATAATTTTCTTTATAATCATCACATAATAGCTTTTCAGGCATCACCCATTTGGCGGTATCAACCACGTCTAGCTTACTATCTCGATTAGTTTGCAACCCCAAATACCAAGCTGGCTTACCAATAATATGACTTAACTCTTCAAGGCGATGAATACCCCCGAGCTCATCAAGTGGCACAGCAAACGTCACACCGTTCACATCAAAATACAGCACTTGAAAATCTTCAGTTCTAGCCGTCGTTTCCCATGATGTAAACTGACCGGCTCCACCAGCTTGAGTTTCAAGTTCGGTAAATGGCTCAATTTGAGGAGATTCAAGATCGGGTTCAGTAGCCTTAACTTCTACTTGCTCTGTCTCCAGCGATTCAGCTTGTAACTCTTCAATTTGCTGCGATTCAACAGGTGGATCTACAGCAATTGATAAATCAGGTTCTGGAAGATCCCAATCTTGAATTTCAGGATCTACAGACACTTGAACAGACTCTACTGCAGCGTCAAACATTTGCATGTCTGCCTGCTGAGCAATTTGCTGTGTGTTCCGATCCATCAACTCATCTAGATTCAGCTCATCGACAACATTAGTCGCTTCTAAACGACTCAGAAGTTTCTGAACATCCTCAAGATTCGGCACTTCAAATTCTGCAGCGCGTATTTCGGCGTAGCTTGAATAATGACTAGTCGTTAATTGTGGCTCTGGCTCTGGCTCTGGCTCTGGCTCTGGCTCTGGCTCTGGCTCTGGCTCT